>NZ_VXCX01000010.1:0-228036 GCF_052850745.1 Pseudomonas sp. 1121_17 | reverse complement strand
GGGACCGCGTCGCTGTGGGAAAATTAACTAGCTGGAACATTCCGTTCGATAACCGCCCAATACCGCCCGCGACGAATTGCCCCGGCCCTGACATGCGCCGCAACATCTTTCCCGTACCCGGACACGATGTTTCCAAGCACCGGCTCAACCATAAAAACAAGAGATCTCCAACAGATGAGCACTTCGCACTCCGCACGCCAGCTGCTGCCCGGCCTGTTGGCCATGACCTGCGCCCTGCCCGCCTTCGCCGCCGAAAGCGGTTTTCTGGAAGACGCCAAGGCCAGCCTCAACCTGCGCAACTTTTACATCAACCGCAATTTCGTCGACCCTGCAAACCCGCAAGGCAAGGCCGAGGAGTGGACGCAGAGCTTTATCCTCGATGCGCGCTCCGGCTTCACCCAAGGCACGATCGGCTTCGGCGTCGACGTCCTCGGTCTGTATTCGGTCAAACTCGACGGCGGCAAGGGCACCGGCAACACTGCCCTGCTGCCGATCCACGACGATGGCCGCCCAGCAGATGACTTCGGCCGCCTCGGGGTTGCCTTCAAGGCGCGTCTGTCGCAAACCGAGCTGAAAGTCGGCGAGTGGATGCCGGTACTGCCGATCCTGCGTTCGGACGATGGCCGCTCACTGCCGCAAACCTTCCGCGGTGGCCAGATCACCTCCAAGGAAATTGACGGCCTGACCCTGTACGGCGGCCAGTTCCGCGGCAACAGCCCGCGTAACGACGCCAGCATGGAAGACATGTCGCTGAACGGCCGCGGGGCGTTTGTCTCCGACCGCTTCAACTTCGCTGGCGGTGAGTACACCTTCAACGACAAGCGCACGATGATCGGCCTGTGGGATGCCCAGCTCAAGGACATCTACCGCCAGCAATACCTGAACCTGAGCCACAGCCAGCCCATCGGCGAATGGACCCTCGGTGCCAACCTGGGTTACTTCATCGGCAAAGAAGATGGCGCCGAACGTGCCGGCGAACTGGACAACCGCACCGCCTCGGCCATGCTTTCGGCGCGTTACAAAGGCAACACCTTCTACGTCGGCCTGCAGAAGGTCAGCGGTGATGATGGCTGGATGCGGGTCAACGGCACCAGCGGCGGCACCCTCGCCAACGACAGCTACAACTCAAGCTTCGACCAGGCCAAGGAGCGCTCCTGGCAGGTGCGTCATGACTTCAACTTCACCAGCGTCGGCGTGCCTGGCCTGACCTTGATGAACCGCTATATCAAGGGTGACAACGTGCACACCGCAACCGTCGATGACGGCAAGGAATGGGCCCGTGAGAGCGAACTGGCCTATGTAGTCCAATCGGGTACCTTCAAGGACCTGACCATGAAGTGGCGCAACTCGACCATGCGCCGCGACTACAGCACCAATACCTTTGACGAGAACCGGGTGATCGTCAGTTATCCATTGAACCTGCTGTAAGCCTCTCGCGGTCTCTGCGTGATCACCAGCATCGCGCAGCGGCCGCAGCGCTTATCCATAGAACAAAAAGATCTGTATGTCATCAAAAACCATCATTGACGGAATATGTAACAAAAGCTAAAAAGATCCATCCCGCCCGCCGCAGAGCTCGACATGGATCTTCGCCAACTGCGCTACTTAATTGCCCTCAACGAATACCGCAGTTTCGTCCGTGCCGCCGAAGCCATGGGCATTACCCAACCCGCATTCAGCCGGGCCATTCAAGGCCTTGAGCAAACCCTCGGTTGCCCATTGGTTGACCGCGCCAGCAAGGCGCTGCAGCCAACCCCGGAAGGCCTGGTGGTTCTGCAACATGCCCGCCGGCTGGTCCAGGGCGCTGCTCAACTGAGCATCGATGTCTCACAGATGACCAAGCTCGACGCGGGTGAACTGCAGTTTGGCTGTGGTTCGGCACTGGCTGTGCAACTGGTGCCCGATGCCTTGCAGCAGTTCATAAAGTTGCATCCCGGTATTCGCACCGCGCTGCAGGTCGACAACGGCGAGCGCCTGGGGCAGGCCTTGCGCCGTGAGCAGATCGAGTTTTTTATCGATGATGTACGCCCATTCGAAGCGGATCCGTACTTTCATACCGAGCCCCTCAAGCCACGCCCGGGGCTGTTCTTCTGCCGCGCCGGCCACCCCTTGCTAAGCAAGGACAGCTTGTCTACCAATGACCTGTTCGCCTACCCGCTGGCCAGCGCCCTGCTCGCCCCCGGGGTGCGCAAACGCCTGGCCAACCTCAGCGGGCGTAATGACTTCAACGCGCATTTGCAAACCGAGCATCTATCGGTGCTACGCCGCGTAGTGCTGGGCAGCGACACGATTGGCGCGGCCAGCGAGGAGGCAGTGGCTGAAGACCTCAGTGCGGGGCGCCTGGTGCGGCTGCACTGGCGCAACCTGCCACCGGGTCTGGAGGTGCTTAGCGTGCGTTGCGGTATCGTCAGCCGCAGTGGCTACCGGCTGTCAGCTGCAGCCAGGGCGATGATCGATATGCTGATCAGGCTGGATCAACCAGAGCTGCCTGCCCAGCGGGCACCTGACGTCGGTCTGCGCGCCACTCATTCGCCGCACTGATAGCAGCGCATCACCCATACTCGGTTCCGGCGTTCAGCTTCAGGGGCTATGCTGGCAGACACTGATTGACCATCAGCAAGGCGCCGCCACGGAGCGATAACAATGAAAAGCCTCGTCGAACACCTCAGCCAGTACGCCAACTACCATCGCGACCCGCGCAACATCGCTACCCATTTCGTCGGTATCCCGCTGATCGTGCTGGCGGTGACGGTGCTGCTGTCGCGGCCCGGTTGGGAGCTGACGGGCGTGTGGCTGTCACCGGCTTTGTTGGCAGCGGCGGCGTCGGTGTGGTTCTACCTGCGCCTGGACCTGCGCTTCGGCCTGGTGATGGGGCTGCTGCTGGGCTTGTGCCTGTGGCTCGGTCAGGTGCTGGCGGTGCAGAGCACCGGCGTGTGGCTGAGCGCCGGGCTAGGCACGTTCGTGCTGGGCTGGATCATCCAGTTCGTCGGGCATTACTACGAGGGGCGCAAGCCGGCGTTTGTCGATGACCTCAGCGGCTTGATCATCGGGCCATTGTTCGTGGTAGCGGAAGCGGCGTTCATGCTCGGGCTGTGCCCGCAATTGAAACAGGCCGTGGAGGCGAATGCCGGGCCAGTCGCCATCCGCCAGAAAAAGGCGGCGGCGTAATAGCCGGTGCAGCTTGCCTCAGGATGAGGCAAGCCAGCTCAGGTCAGGCGCTTACTGACGCGACTCGACGCCCAGCTCATCCCACACCGACTCGGCCAGGTGGAAAGTGGCATTGGCCGCCGGAATCCCGCAATAGATCGCGCTCTGCATCAGTACTTCCTTGATCTCTTCACGGGTCACACCGTTGCTCGCTGCGGCACGCAGGTGCAGCCTGAGCTCGTCGGTGCGGTTCATGCCGATCAGCATGGCGATGGTGATCAGGCTGCGGGTGTGCCGTGGCAAGCCAGGACGGGTCCAGATATCACCCCAGGCGTGGCGGGTGATCATTTCCTGGAACTCGCCATTGAAGTCGTTGAGTTTCTCCAGGCTGCGGTCCACATGGGCATCGCCGAGCACGGCGCGCCGCACCTGCATGCCAGCGTCGTAACGTTGTTTTTCGTCCATGGTGCGCTCCTCAGCGGGCCAGCAGAAAGTCGAGTACACGGGCCGTGAACGGCGCGCCAATTTCGACGTTGGAAAGGTGCGCCGCAGGGAATTCAACAAACTCCGCACCGGCGATGGCGTTCTGCATGAAGCGGCCGTGCTCAGGCGTGGTGACCACATCGGCGGTGCCGGCAACGATCAGGGTCGGCACCTTCACCGCCGTCAGTTGCTCGCGGTAATCGGCATCGCGCACAGCGGCGCAGTTGGCGGCGTAGCCCTGCGGCGAGGTCTGCGCGAGCATCTCGGTGATGCGCTGCGCCTGCGCTGGCTGGGTCTGGGCGAAATCTGCAGTGAACCAGCGGGCAATCGACGCATCACGCAGGTCAAGCATCGCCTGACGGCCCTGCTTGAGGACCATTTCGATACGAGGATTCCAGACTTCCTCGCTGCCGATCTTGGCCGCAGTGTTGCACAGGGTCAGGCTGAGCAGACGCTCGCCGGCATTGATCCCCAGCCACTGGCCGATCAGCCCGCCCATCGACAGGCCGACAAAGTGCGCCTGGCGGATGTCCAGCGCATCCAGCAGCGCCAGTACATCGGCGCCCAGTTGCTCGATGCGGTACGGGCCTTCGGTCACCAGCGAGCCACCGTGGCCGCGGGTGTCGTAGCGCAGCACCCGGAAATGCTCGCTCCAGGCCGGGATCTGCGTGTCCCACATGCCCAGGTCGGTGCCCAGCGAGTTGGACAGCACCAGCACCGGAGCGCCAGCGGGGCCATCGAGTTGGTAGTTCAGTACGCCATCAGCCAATTGCAAATGCGCCACAGCGGTCTCCTCAGGCAATAAATTGTTGGTGTTCAGCCACGGCACGCGCCACCCAGACGCGGGCCTGACCAAGGTAATGAGCGGGGTCGAGCAGGCGGTCGAGCTCTTCGCCGGACAACTCGGCGCTGATCTGCGCTTCGTCGCCGAGCACGGCGCGCAAGTGGCGCTGTTCGGCAACCGCACGCTGGCAGCACTGTTCGAGCAGATGATGCGCGCGGTCACGACCCAGGCGCTGCGCCAACACAATGCTCACCGCCTCGGCCAGCACCAAGCCTTGGGTAAGGTCGAGGTTGCGGCGCATGCGCTCGGCATCGACCTGCATGCCGTCGGCAATTACCTGGGCCTGGCGCAAGGCGCCAGACACCAGGCAGCAGATATCCGGCAAGGTCTCCCATTCGGCGTGCCACAAGCCGAGGCTGCGCTCGTGCTCTTGCGGCATGGCGGCAAACAGCGTGCTGAGCAGGCCCGGCACGCGTGTGGCCGCGCCGATCAGCACCGCGGCGCCGACCGGATTGCGTTTGTGCGGCATGGTCGACGAGCCGCCTTTGCCAGGCGCCGAGGGTTCGAACACCTCGCCGGCCTCGGTCTGCATCAGCAGGCTGATATCACGGCCAAGCTTGCCCAGGCTGCCAGCCACCAGGCCCAGCACCGAGGCGAACTCGACCAGCCGATCACGCTGGGTATGCCAAGGCTGCTCAGGCAGGTTCAGCTTGAGCTGCTCGGCCAGTGCTTCGGCCACCGGCAGCGCTTTATTGCCCAATGCCGCAAGGCTGCCCGAAGCGCCGCCGAACTGCAGGCACAGCAAGCGCGGACGCAGCTCCTTGAGCCGTTGCCGATGGCGGGTCAGTGCGCCAAGCACCCCGGCCAGCTTCATGCCCAGAGTGACCGGCGTGGCGTGCTGCAGCCAGGTTCGGCCAACCAGCGGCGTGTCGGCATGCTGCAGCGCCTGGCGAGCGAGGCTGTCGGCCAGGCGGGCCAGATCGGCCTCGATCAACGTCAATGCATCGCGCAGTTGCAGGACCAGACCGGTGTCCATGGCGTCCTGACTGGTGGCGCCAAGGTGCACATAACGCTCGGCCTCGGGTACGCCGCTGGCGACCACCTTGCCCAATGCCTTGACCAGCGGAATCGCCGAATTGCCCGCAGTGGCGATGGCATCGGCCAGCGCATGGGCATCGTAGCGTTCCGCCTTGCATGCCGCCTCGATCGCCGGCACCGCCGTGTGCGGCACCAGCCCGGCGCTGGCCTCGGCGCGCGCCAGGGCTGCTTCGAAGTCGAGCATGCCCTGCAGACGGCCACGGTCAGAGAAGATCTCGCGCATGGCCGGCGCAGTGAAGTAGGCGTCGAACAGCTGGTTGTCCGCTCGGTGGGTCATTATCGATCCTTAGTCATCGTGGTGCAGGTACGCCGCTTGCTTGGGCAGGCGCAGGCTGAACAGGAAGGCAATCGCCATCATTGCCGTGACGTACCAGTAGAAGGTGTTTTCCATGCCCAGGGTCTTCAAGCCCAGGGCAACGTACTCGGCCGAGCCGCCAAACAGCGCGTTGGCCACCGCATAAGCCAGGCCGACGCCGAGGGCGCGCACCTGCGGCGGGAACATCTCGGCCTTCACCAGGCCACTGATGGAGGTGTAGAAGCTGACGATACACAACGCCAGGGTGATCAGCACAAAGGCCATGAACGGGCTGGTGACGGTTTTCAGCGCCATTAACAGTGGCACAGTGAACACGGTGCCCAGGGCGCCGAACAACAGCATCGAGTTGCGCCGGCCGATCCGGTCGGAGAGCATGCCGAACACCGGCTGCAGGATCATGAACAGGAACAGCGCCCCGGTCATGACGAAGCTTGCGCTCTTGGCGTTCATCCCGGCGGTGTTGACCAGGTACTTCTGCATGTAGGTCGTGAAGGTATAGAAAATCAGCGAGCCACCGGCGGTGTAACCGAGCACGGTGATGAACGCCGCAGCGTGGTTGCGGAACAGGCCTTTGACGCTACCTGCATCCTTGTCCTGACGCGCCTCGGCGGTGCTGGTCTCGTGCAGCGAGCGACGCAGCATCAGCGAGATCAACGCCGCAACGGCACCGACCACGAACGGGATGCGCCAGCCCCAGGCACGCAGCTCATCTTCGCTGAGCAACTGCTGCAGGATTACCACCACCAGCACTGCCAGCAGCTGGCCGCCGATCAGGGTCACGTACTGGAACGAGGCAAAGAAGCCGCGCTGGCCGCGCAATGCCACTTCGCTCATGTAGGTGGCCGTGGTGCCATATTCACCGCCCACCGACAGGCCCTGAATCAAGCGCGCCAGCAACAGCAGCGCCGGCGCCCAGGCGCCGATACTGGCGTACGTGGGCAGGCAGGCAATGATCAACGAGCCGAAGCACATCATCAGCACAGAGATCATCAATGAATGCTTGCGGCCTTTGCGGTCGGCCAGCCGACCGAAGATCCAGCCACCGATTGGCCGCATCAAGAAGCCCGCAGCGAATACCCCGGCCGTGTTCAGCAGCTGCACCGTGGGGTCATCGGAGGGGAAGAAAGCTGGCGCAAAATAAATTGCGCAGAAGGCGTAGACGTAGAAGTCGAACCACTCCACCAGGTTGCCTGATGATGCACCGACAATGGCGAAAATGCGCTTGCTGCGCTCTTCACCGGTGTAATGAATTGAGGTCATGGTGGGATTACTCCTGAGGGTTACCGTTGAATCTAGACATACTCAGTAACACTCATGTTCCGCCAGCCCGGCTTTGGTCGGGGTTGAAAGGCAGTCTGGCCGCGTTGCGAACCCAGACCAGCAGTGCTCAGGTTGCGTGGACCTGAGCACTGCTGGCACGCTGGCACAAAACGGCCAGGCTGCATGTTGCGCTTGCTCAGACCCGCTCGATAGCCAACGCCAGGCCTTGACCGACGCCTACACACATGGTCGCCAGGCCTTTGCGCCCGCCGGTTTTTTCCAGCTGATGCAGCGCTGTCAGCACCAGGCGTGCGCCGCTCATGCCCAGTGGGTGGCCAAGGGCGATAGCACCACCGTTCGGGTTGACCTGCGGCGCGTCATCCGCCACACCCAGCTCACGTAGGACTGCCAGGCCCTGGCTGGCAAAGGCTTCGTTCAACTCGATGACATCAAAATCTGCCACGGCGATGCCCAGGCGCTCGGTCAGCTTGCGTACCGCAGGCACCGGGCCGATGCCCATTACCCGCGGGGCAACGCCAGCGCTGGCCATGCCGAGCACGCGCGCGCGTGGGGTCAGGCCATGCTTCTTGACCGCTTCGGCCGAGGCCAGAATCAGCGCCGCAGCACCGTCGTTGACGCCCGAGGCGTTGCCGGCGGTGACGGTCTTGTCCGGGCCGTTGACCGGTTTCAGCCGGGTCAGCGCTTCAAGGGTGGTATCGGGGCGCAGGTGTTCATCCTGCTCGACCACGGTCTCGCCCTTCTTGTGGGCAATGCGCACCGGCACGATCTCCTCAGCGAAGAAACCCGCTGCCTGTGCGGCACCGGCCTTGTGCTGGCTGCGCACGGCGAAGGCGTCCTGATCGGCACGCGATACCTGATAATCGTCGGCAACGTTATCGGCTGTCTCAGGCATCGAATCGACGCCGTACTGGCTCTTCATCAGTGGATTGACGAAGCGCCAGCCGATGGTGGTGTCTTCCAGCTTCATGTTGCGCGAGTAACCGCTCTCGGCCTTGCCCATGACGAACGGCGCACGCGACATCGACTCGACGCCGCCGGCAATCGCCAGCTCCATTTCACCGCTGGCGATGGCGCGGAAGGCAGTGCCGATGGCGTCCATGCCCGACGCGCACAGGCGGTTCAGGGTTACCCCGGGAATGCTCGCCGGCAAACCGGCCAGCAGCAGCGCCATACGGGCGACGTTGCGGTTGTCTTCACCGGCCTGGTTGGCGCAGCCGAAGAACACCTCGTCGACCTGATCCCATTGCACCGACGGGTTGCGCTCGATCAACGCCTTGAGCGGCACTGCCGCGAGGTCGTCGGCACGCACGCTGGCCAGGGCGCCACCGAAGCGGCCGATGGGGGTACGGATGGCGTCGCAGATGAATACTTCACGCATCACGCTTCTCCTGGCTTCTGGCCGTGGGCGGCAGCGGTGCGCTCTTCCAGATCACGCAGCGCGGTCAGTTCCAGCTCGGTCGGCGCAGCGGTAGTCTGCGCGTCGTCGGCAAAACGAATGGCCCAGCCGGTGGCGGCGATGATCTGCTCGCGGGTCACGCCTGGGTGAATCGAGGTGACCACGAATTCGTTACTGCCAGCTTCCGGTTCCATGATGCACAGGTCGGTGATGATCCCCACCGGGCCTTCACCGGGCAGACCGAGACGCTTGCGCGAGTCGCCGCCTTCACCGTGGCCGACCGAGGTGATGAAGTCGAGCTTGTCGACGAATGCACGCGGCGACTGCTTGAGGATGATCAGCACCTGCTTGGCGGAACCGGCGATTTCCGGTGCGCCGCCGGCACCTGGCAAGCGCGTGCGCGGGGCGTGGTAGTCACCGACGACGGTGGTGTTGATGTTGCCGAAGCGGTCGACCTGAGCAGCGCCAAGGAAGCCCACGTCAATGCGCCCGCCCTGCAGCCAATAGCGGAAGATCTCGCCAGTCGGCACCACGGTGTCGGCCGTTTCGGCCAGCTCGCCATCACCAATCGACAGCGGCAGGACGGTTGGCTTGGCGCCAATCGGGCCAGATTCGTAGATCAGCACCACGTCAGGCGACGAGGTCAGGCGCGCCAGGTTGGCGGCCTTGGACGGCAGGCCGATACCGACGAAGCACACCGCGCCATTGCGCAGCCGGCGGGCGGCGGCGACGGTCATCATTTCGGAAGTGGAGTAGCTCATTGTGCGGCCTCCGTAGTGCTGGCCAGCTTGGCCTTGAATTCGCTGAAGTCGGCGGTGCCGCGGATGTACTGGTCGATCCAGGCGGTAAATGTCGCGCGGTCACGGGCGATCGGGTCCCAGGCCTGGTAGAAGCGGTTGTCGCGCTCGTAGTAACCGTGGGCGTAGGACGGATGCGCGCCACCTGGCACCAGACACACGGCAGACAGCGCCCAGGTCGGCAGCACGCAGGCATTCATCGGAGCCTGCAGGTCGTCGACGATTTCTTCGACGGTGACGATGCAGCGCTTGGCGGCGAGGGCTGCTTCTTTCTGTACGCCGAGGATACCCCACAGCAGGACGTTGCCCTTGCGGTCGGCCTTCTGCGCGTGAATCACGGTCACGTCAGGGCGCACCGAAGGCACCGCTGCCAGGACTTCGCCGGTGAACGGGCAGGTAACGCTCTGGATCAGCGGGTTGACCTTGGGCAGGTCGGAACCGGCATAAGCACGCAGTACAGCAAAGGGCAGGCCCGAAGCGCCGGCGACGTAGGCGTTGGCCAGGTCGGCGTGGCTGTGCTCTTCGATCTCGATCGCGTGCGGCCATTGTTTTTCCACGGCGTCACGCAGGCGGTGCAGCGAACCGACACCTGGGTTACCGCCCCAGGAGAAGATCAGCTTGCTGGCGCAACCGGCGCCGATCAACTGATCGTAGATCAGGTCCGGGGTCATCCGCACCAGGGTCAGGTCACGTTTGCCCTGGCGAATGATCTCGTGGCCCGCGGCCGTCGGGATCAGGTGGGTGAAGCCTTCGAGAGCGACGGTGTCGCCGTCCTGGATGAACTGCTTCACGGCCTCGTGAAGCGAGAGGATTGCTGCCATTGGAGACTCCTGGTCAGGATGCTGCGTTGAGCTCAGATTAAGCAAGCTGGACACGTCGCACAATCCGATAATCGATTACTCGTTCGATTATCGAACATTTTGTTGTTGTGCTATCCATTGCTGTTCAATGCCGCAAAGCCGCTGTACGAGCGGCCTGCGGTCGATTGCCCAAGCTGCATCAGGTTGCGTCGGCGTGGCTTACCAAGCCTTTGATGATCACAGCGACCGTGGCCAGCGCCGCAGGCACCAGCAGCGCAGTCAGCACCTGCTCGAAGTTCCAGCCCAAGCCGAGCAAGGTCGCCCCGCTCCATGCCCCGAGAATCGCCCCGAAGCGGCCGATGCCGAGCATCCACGATACCCCGGTAGCCCGCGCCTGGGTCGGATAGAAGCGCGCGGCGAGGGACGGCATGGCCGATTGCGCGCCGTTGACACACATACCCGCGACCAGCACCAGGGTTGCCAGAAGGGTGATGTTGCCCAGGCTCTGGCCAACCGCGTAGGCAAACACCCCGGCCAGCAGGTAGAACATGCCGATGACCTTGTGCGGGTTGTAACGGTCCATCGCCCAACCGACACCGACCGCACTGAGCACACCGCCAAACTGGAACAGCGCGCCGATGAACGCCGCCTGCTCCATGCTCGCGCCACTGTCGCGCATCAGCGTCGGCAGCCAGCTGGTCAGCAGGTAGACGATGACCAGCCCCATGAAGTAGGTCATCCACAACAGCATGGTGCCCAGCCCATAGGTGCCGGAGAAGATCACCGCAAACACACTGCGCGCGGCGACCACTTTCTGTTCCGGCACACTGAAGCTGGCAGCCTTGGCCACGATTGCCGGCGCAATCGGCGCCAGGGTCTTGCGGATCTTGTCGATACTGCGGTTGCGCACTACCAGAAAACGCGCCGACTCCGGCAGCCAGAACAGCAACACCACTGCCAGGATCAGCGGCAGCACGCCGCCGACAACCAGCAGGCTGTGCCAGCCATAGGCCGGGATCAGTTTCGCCGACATGAAGCCGCCCCCGGCCATGCCCAGGTTGAAGCCGCAGAACATGCTGGTCACCAGCAGCGACTTGAGCCGTTCCGGGGTGTATTCAGACAGCAGCGTGGTCGCGTTGGGCATGCCAGCGCCGAGGCCAATGCCGGTCAGAAAGCGCAGGATCAGCAACTGGTCGACATTGGTCGCATAGGCCGACGCCAGGCTGAAGCCGCCGAACACCAACACGGCAGCGACCAGCACACCCTTGCGGCCGAAGCGGTCAGCCAACGGGCCTGAGCCCAGCGCGCCGAATACCATGCCGATCAGCGCGGCGCTCATGACCGGCCCGAGGCTGGCCCGGTCGATACCCCACTCTTGTGACAGCGCCGGAGCGATAAAGCCCATGGCGGCAGTATCAAGGCCATCGAGGAAGACAATCAGGAAGCACAGGATCACTACCCGCCATTGATAGCGCGACAGCGGCTGCTGATTGATAAAAGACTGAACGTCGAGGCAGCTGCCGACGTTGGTTTGCGGTTTGTTCATTGTTGTTATCCAGAAAATCGGCGCAAGCAAAACCCTGGCGCACTGTTGGCGCGGGTTGCGAAGAGACGGTTACGGCCTGGCGTCAGCCTGGATACAACGACACTGGATGCGGGTACGCCCGCAGCTCGGAAAAGACAGTGATCATGGTGTTGCCTCGCATGTTGTTCTTGTTCGGTCGGCACAGCCGACCGTTGCGAGAAACATTAATCAGCACGCGATGGCTGCGCAATTCGTTGGCCGCAACTATGGGCGTTTATCGAACAGTAGATTGCGCAGCTCTCGCGCTTCAGCCAAACAGTTGGGTGCACAGATCACGACTCGAGGCGAGCAGGATCGGCAAGAACCGCTGTTCAAGCTCGCTGCGGGTGACCCGGCCGACATGCGTACTGACGTTGAGCGCCGCGAGTACCTGCCCCGAGGCATCGTAGATAGGCACAGCGATCGAACGCAGGCCCTGCTCCAGTTCCTGATCAACCACACACCAGCCCTGCGCGCGAACCTGCTGGATGCAGGCAAGCAGCGACTCCTTATCATGCAACGTGCGGCTGGTACGGGCCTTGAGATCGGCGCGATCGAAGTATTCGTGCAGACTGGCGTCGTCCAGCGCGGCCAGCAGAATCCGCCCCATCGAGGTGCAATAGGCGGGCAGCCGGCCACCCACCGAGAGGTCGACCGAGATCAACCGCTCGACCGTGGCCGAACGTGCAATATAGAGGATGTCATCGCCCTCGAGGGTGGCCATGTTGGCGGCCTCGTGCAGTTGGTCGCTGATGCGGTCCAGATACGGCTGGGCCGACATCGCCAGCGGCGTCGAAGACAAATAGGCATGGCCAAGCGTGAGCACCTTGGGCAGCAAGGAATAGGTCCGCCCATTGGTCGTGGCGTAACCCAGCTTCATCAGCGTGTGCAGGCAGCGCCGCACCGCTGCACGGGGGATCTCGGTACGGTGGCTGATCTGCGCGATGGTCAGGTGCCGCTTGCGCTCCTGGAACGCCTGAATCACCGCCAGGCCGCGCGCCAGTGAGGTCATGAAGTCCGGATCACCGGTGAAGGCCTGAATGCGTTTGGCCGGTGAAGCAACGATGGGCGGCGCCATCGCTGCAGAGCCAGTGCGCTCGGGCATCGGGGAAACGGTAGGCAAGCTTTCGTCGCTCATGGCTGACCTCGAAAAATAATGGGCGCTTCGTGCGATTATCGAACGAACGGCCGATAATCGCAATTGACCGCTGACACTTTTGCTTATACCTTTCCCCTGCCACATGTGGCTTCTTTGGAGAGACTGGTCAGGTACCCACCGTAGAAGTCCCCAGGCACGGCCTCGCTGACGCGGGGCCGTTTATTATTCCTCCTGTGCTGCAATACGAACTTAATCGTTTCTCTCCACTCCAAGTTCTTGCAGTACAAATGATGACATCACCTGCTACTTGCTCATCGTCAAAGTCTTGCTTCACTATCAGTAAAGACCGATGATCAAACTTCAGCCGGTTGCTACAATTGAACAACCTGAATCACTGCTCGAGCATGCCAGATCGGCGATAGCCGGCTCCCCGCCTCCCTATATAGCCTTGATACATCGCATGCTCTGATGCCCTTGCTTTCTTGAACCCTGTCGCTGCGACAGCACACTCGCTCTGGTTGCGTGGCCGCATGCCCGACACTGCATGCCGAAGCCGGAGTCCTTACTCTAACTAGTCAGGTATTTACTGTGACGAAAGATGAACTGCGCGCCGAGCTCGAGCGCCAGGCCGAACGCTTCAAGGATGTGTACGGTGGTGAAGTCACCACCTACGCCGCTCAATCCGAACCCGAGCGCAAACCATGGCGCAAACGCGCAACTGTCCAGGACCAGGTATTCGCCCAGGAACTGGAAAAGATTGAAAAGGAGCTGCGCGGCGACGAGGCCTGAGCATTCAGGCCAGGCATTGACTGTGTCGAGTAGCGCCAAGGCAGCGTCCTAACTGCCCATGAAATGGAATTACACAAATTTCATACAGACGTTTGAATGAACGTGACGGTACGCGCTTTGCGTAAATTCGCCGGCGTTTAAAGCACTTGCCGGAATTTACGCCGAAAAATATCGATCCCTGTGTAGCGCACTGGTAACCGTACCGGGCTTTTTTTGCTGCCATCGGTCTGCCGGGGGTGCATCTGCTGCCATGGTTTTCTGGCATAATCCGGCCCCCCTACGACCGCCAGAAAACCTTCATGATCGATTTATTCAGCGGATTGGATGCCTGGGTAGTAGTGAGCCTGGTGCTCGCGCTCACCTTTGTACTCGCATTCGAGTTCATCAATGGCTTTCATGACACCGCCAACGCGGTAGCCACTGTCATCTATACCAAAGCCATGCCCCCGCACCTCGCCGTGTTCTTCTCCGGCGTGTTCAACTTCCTCGGCGTGCTGCTTGGCGGCGTTGGCGTGGCCTATGCCATCGTCCACCTGTTGCCGGTGGAACTGCTGATCAATGTGAACACCGGTCACGGCCTGGCCATGGTCTTCTCGTTGCTGGCTGCGGCCATCGCCTGGAATCTGGGCACCTGGTACTTCGGTATCCCGGCCTCGAGTTCGCACACCCTGATCGGCTCGATCCTCGGTGTCGGCCTGGCCAATGCGCTGATCAGCGACATCCCCCTGGGTGATGGCGTCAACTGGCAGAAGGCAATCGACATCGGTATGTCGCTGGTGCTCTCGCCACTGGCCGGCTTTGCCGTGGCGGCGCTGGTTCTGCTGGGTCTGAAGTGGTGGCGCCCGCTGTCGAAGATGCACAAGACGCCGGAGCAGCGCCGCAAGCTCGACGACAAGAAGCATCCACCGTTCTGGAACCGCCTGGTGCTGGTGATCTCGGCCATGGGCGTGAGCTTTGTGCACGGCTCCAACGACGGCCAGAAAGGCATCGGCCTGATCATGCTGGTGCTGATCGGCATCGTCCCGGACAAGTTCGTACTCGACCTGAACAGCACCACCTACCAGATCGAACGCACCCGTGATGCAACCCTGCACCTGAGCCAGTTCTACCAGCGCAATGAAGCGATGCTGGGCGAGTTCCTGGCCCTGGGCAAAGCCCAGGCGGGCGATCTGCCGGAGAAGTTCAGCTGCAACCCGCAGCAAACCGAACCGACCATTGCCGCGCTGCAATCGTCGCTGCAAGGCGTGACCGACTACCGCGCGCTGGGCGCCGAGCAGCGCGTCGAAGTGCGCCGCTACCTGCTGTGCCTGGACGACACCGCGAAAAAGGTCGGCAAGCTGCCGGGCCTTGAGCCGCGTGAGAAGTCCGACCTGGAAAAACTGCGCAAAGACCTCACCGCCACCACCGAATATGCACCGTTCTGGGTGATCGTCGCGGTTGCGCTGGCCTTGGGCCTGGGCACCATGGTCGGCTGGAAGCGCGTGGTACTGACCGTCGGCGAGAAGATCGGCAAGCAGGGCATGACCTATGCCCAGGGCATGTCAGCGCAGATCACCGCGGCCTGTGCGATCGGCATGGCCAACGTGTTCAGCCTGCCGGTATCGACCACCCATGTATTGTCTTCGGGCGTAGCCGGGACCATGGTCGCCAACAAGAGCGGCCTGCAAGGCGGCACAGTCAAGACCATCCTGCTGGCGTGGGTACTGACCCTGCCGGCAACGGTCGGTCTGGCTGCCGGGCTGTTCTGGCTGGCCACCAAGGCGATCAGCTGAAGCACATTGTGATGATCTGAAAAAGGCGCCTGCGGGCGCCTTTTTCGTTGTTGCCGACCGCAAGCGAGGATCAACGCCGCTTGTTGCCCAGCAACGAGCCCATCAGCCCACGCATCAGCTGCCGGCCTAGTTGGTTGGCCGCCTGGCGCACTGCCGACTTGATCGCCTGCCCCGCCGCACCTTGCAAAAACTCCCCAGCCTTATCGGCGAAGCTGTCCTGCTCAGGCTTGGCCTGCGGCACCGGCTCGGCCGGCTCACCTTTACGCTGGGTGAGCATTTCATAGGCAGACTCACGGTCAATCGGCTGGTCGTAACGGCCCCGCAGGCTGGAGGCTGCGAGCAATGCATCGCGCTCGGCACTGCTCAACGGCCCGATCCGCGACTGTGGTGGGGCGACCAGCACGCGCTGGACCATCGCCGGCGTGCCCTTGTCCTCCAAGGTGCCTACCAGCGCCTCGCCTATGCCCAACTCAGTGAGCACGCCAAGGGTGGAAAAAGCGGGATTCGGTCGAAAGCCATCGGCAACCGCCTTCAACGACTTCTGTTCCTTGGCGGTGAATGCTCGCAGGCCATGCTGAATACGCAAGCCGAGCTGGGCCAGCACTGCATCAGGCAGGTCCGCGGGCGACTGGGTGACAAAATACACCCCAACGCCTTTCGAGCGAATCAGCCTCACCACCTGCTCCAAGCGATCCTGCAGCGCCTTGGGTGTGTCATTGAACAGCAAGTGCGCCTCGTCGAAGAACAGCGCCAGCAGTGGTTTTTCCGCATCCCCGCGCTCGGGCAACTGCTCGAACAGCTCAGCCAGCAGCCACAGCAGGAAGGTCGCGTAGACCTTGGGCGCTTCATGCACCAAGCGGCTGGCGTCGAGTAGATGAATGCGCCCACGGCCATCAGCCGTTGGCTGCAGCAGGTCTTCAAGCTGCAAGGCCGGCTCACCGAACAATGCCTCGGCGCCCTGCTGCTCGAGGGTCGCCAGGCGCCGTAATAACGCCTGGGTGGAGCTGCTGGTCATCAGCGCACTGTCGTCACCAAGCACCTGCGGATTGTCCTTGAGGTGATTGAGCAGGGCTTTGAGGTCTTTCAGATCGAGCAATAGCAAACCATCCCGATCTGCCACCTTGAACGCTGCGTACAAGGCAGCCTGTTGGCTGTCGGTCAGCTCCAGCAGGTTGCCCAGCAGCAGGGGACCCATTTCACTGAGGGTGGTACGCAGCGGATGGCCAGACTTGCCGGCAATATCCCACAGGGTCACCGGATACGCCTTCGGGCTGTGCCCCAGCCATGGCATCCCGGCAATGCGCTCGGCAACCTTGCCCTGCGGCGTCGCGGCGGCACCGAGGCCGCACAGGTCACCCTTCACGTCGGCAGCAAATACGGCCACGCCCGCGTCACTGAAGACCTCTGCCAGGCGCTGCAGGGTCACGGTCTTGCCTGTACCGGTGGCACCGGCCACCAGACCGTGGCGGTTGGCCAGGCGTATGGCCTGGCTGACAGGCTGGCCGTCAGCTCCCGCCCCTACAACGATTTGCGAAGAATCTGACATGTTGTTTCATCCTCTCCTCAAGCTTTGCCGGATAACGGCCGATATGTCGTGGTGATAATTGCCTTAAAGACAGGAACATCCCCAAAGTGACTTGCGGGACTAGTTGCACTGTTTTCAGCGCTTTGTGCGAACGACCCGATATCACCTTAGCGGAACCGATCACGCCATGAACAAAAGCCTTCGTTTCAGCCACAAGATCCTTATTGCCGCATCGCTTATCGTGATACTCGCGTTCAGCTTGTTCACCCTTTACAACGATTACCTGCAGCGTAATGCGATTCGCCAGGATCTGGAAAACTATCTGACAGAGATGGGCGCATCGACCTCGACCAACGTGCGCAATCTATTCGATGGCCGGATCAAGCTGGTAGAGAACCTCGCGCAGAACATCGCCGAGGCGCCCGCCGACGCAGAGACCTTGCTCGGCCAGAATGCCCTGATCTCAAGCTTCCTCACGGTCTATGTGGGCAAGGTCGATGGCGGTTTCAGCGTACGCCCCGACTCGCCGATGCCGGCTGGGTACGATCCGCGTGTGCGGCCCTGGTACAAGGATGGCATGGCTGCTAACGGAGCGATCCTGACCGAGCCGTACATCGACATGGCCACCCAGAAGATGGTCATCGGCATCATCAGCAAGGTTTCGACCAGCGTCGGCGTGGTTGGCGGCGACCTGGCGCTCGATGGCCTGGTCGAGATCATCAACTCGCTGAACTTCGGCGGCATGGGTTACGCCTTCCTGGTCAACGACCAAGGCAAGATTCTGGTTCATCCGGACAAAGACCTGGTCATGAAGCCGCTGTCGGATCTGTTTCCGCAGAACACACCACGGCTTTCCGGTGAACTGACCGAAGTCAGCGCTGACGGCAAGGACCGCCTGATCACCTTCACCCCAATCAAAGGCCTGCCTGCGGCCAACTGGTACATCGGCTTGTCGGTCGACAAAGACAAAGCCTTCGCCATGCTCAGCACCTTCCGCACCTCGGCGGTGATCGCCACGGTCGTCGCGGTTGTAATCATCATTGCCCTGCTCGGCCTGCTGATTCGGGTGCTGCTGCAGCCACTGCACACCATGACCCGCGCCATGGAAGACATTGCCCAGGGCGAAGGTGACCTGACCAAGCGCCTGACCATTCACAGCCAGGATGAATTCGGCGTACTCGGCAGCGCCTTTAACCGCTTTGTCGAACGTATTCACAGCTCGATCCGCGAGGTGTCCTCGGCGACGGAACAGGTCAACGAAGTGGCATTGCGGGTGATCAGCGCCTCCAACTCGTCGATGACCAACTCCGACGAGCAGTCCAACCGCACCAACAGCGTTGCCGCCGCCATCAACGAGCTGGGCGCTGCCGCCCAGGAAATCGCCGGCAATGCTGCCCAGGCGTCGCAGCACGCGACCTCGGCGCGGCATCTTGCCGAAGAAGGTCAGCAGGTGGTCGACCGCAACATTGCCGCGATGAACCGCCTGTCGGAGTTGATCGTTGGCTCCAGCGCGCAGATCGAAACGCTGAACAGCAAGACCGTCAACATCGGCCAGATCCTCGAAGTCATCACCAGCATCTCGCAACAGACCAACCTGCTCGCGCTCAACGCCGCCATCGAGGCTGCCCGCGCGGGCGAAGCCGGCCGCGGCTTTGCCGTCGTCGCCGATGAGGTGCGCAACCTCGCCCACCGCACCCAGGAGTCGGCGCAGCAAGTTCAGGGCATGATCGAAGAGCTGCAGGTCGGCGCCCGGGAGTCGGTCGAGACCATGGGCCAGAGCCAGCGTCACAGCCAGGACAGTGTGCAGATTGCCAACCAGGCCGGGGAGCGCCTGGAAAGCGTGACTGTGCGCATCGGCGAGATCGACGGCATGAACCAGTCGGTGGCCACGGCAACCGAGGAGCAGACGGCGGTGGTCGATTCGATCAACATGGACATCAGCGAAATCAACATGCTTAACCAGGAAGGTGTGGAAAACCTGCAGGCTACTCTGCGCGCCTGCTCGGATCTGGAGCAGCAAGCCAGCCGCTTGAAACAGCTGGTGGGCAGCTTCCGCATCTGACCTCTGGGTGCAACCCTCCCTGCCGCCATGTCGATACTGGCGGCGGGAGCCTTGGCCACGGGCTCGCCGGCAATAATGCCGATGCGCGCCCGAGCCAACCCCGATCGAACAAACTATTCTTCCTGAAGGTCCACCTCTAGGCATGTCATCGCCGCTTTGTTACCGCGCATGACAGACCTGAAGTCGATCCCCGGAGGGATGCTGATCGTGCACATTGCCGACATCACCATGTTCTACGCACCCGCCAGTGGTGGCGTGCGTACCTATCTTGATGCCAAACACCGCCGTCTCGACGCCATGACTGGCGTTCACCACAGCCTGCTGATCCCTGGCGCCAGCGCCAGCCACGCCGATGGCGTCTACCGGGTGCCGTCCCCGCCACTGCCGTTCGGCAAGGGCTATCGCTTCCCGGTCCGCCTGGCGCCGTGGTGCAAGGTGTTGCGCGAGCTGCAGCCTGATCTGATCGAAGTCGGCGACCCGTATCTGACTGCCTGGGCTGCGCTGGAAGCGCGGCGCAAGCTGGATGTGCCGGTAATCGGCTTCTATCACTCCGACCTGCCGCTGCTGGTGGGCAATCGCATGGGCAACTGGTTCACGCCCAACGTCGAAGCCTACGTCAGCAAGCTCTATGGCAACTTCGACCGGGTCCTGGCGCCAAGCCAGGTGATGGCCGACAAACTGCGTCGGCTGGGCGTGCGCGACGTGCATGCGCAGCGGCTGGGCGTAGATCTGAGCACGTTCAACCCGGAGCAGCGCGACAACCGCCTGCGGGCTGAACTGGGGATCCCCGACACTACCCGCCTGCTGGTGTTTGCCGGGCGCGGCTCGCGCGAGAAGAACCTGCCGGTATTGCTCGACTGCATGCGTCACCTCGGCCCTCACTATCACCTGCTGCTGGTGGGTTCGGCCATGCCCAGCAACGTGCCTGCCAACGTCAGCGTGATCAATCACTTCTGCCCCTTGCCGGAAGTCGCGCGGCTGATGGCCAGTGCCGACCTGCTGGTGCATGCCGGTGATCAGGAAACCTTTGGCCTGGTCATTCTCGAAGCCATGGCCTGTGCCACCCCGGTTGTCGCAGTGCGCGCCGGCGCGTTCAGCGAAATAGTCACCGAGCAATGTGGCCGCCTGTGCCCGCCAAACGACGGCCAGGCCATGGCCGCCACCGTACGCGAGGTATTCGAGGACGGCGTGCGCCGGCTTGGCCAGCAGGCACGCCGGCATGTCGAGCAGCATTACTCTTGGGACAACGTGGTCAACGGCCTGCTGCAGCACTACCAAGCCGTGCTCGGCCATCAGCCACTGGTGCGTGCACATGCTTGAACAGACTACCGAGCAGCGCAGCGTGATGCTGGTGCTGCACGACGTAGCGCCTGAGACCTGGCCCGACTACCAGCCGTTTGTCGAGGCGGTCGACCAGCTGGGCAACGTGCCGATGACCTGGCTGGTGGTGCCCGACTTTCATCAGCGCAATGCCCTCGAACGCTCGCCGACCTTCTGCCGTCTGCTAGATTGGCGCCTGCAGCAGGGCGACGAGCTGGCGCTACATGGCTATTACCACGCCGACCTCGGGCCGACGCCACGCACGCCGCGGGACTTCTTCATGCGCCGGATCTATACGCATGAAGGTGAATTTTATGCGCTGGAACAAGCTCAGGCGTTGCAGCGCCTGCAAGCGGGCCTGCAGCTGTTCAATAGCCAGGGCTGGCCGGTGGCGGGCTTCGTCGCCCCGGCCTGGCTGATGAGCGAGGGCACCCGCCAGGCTCTGCGCCAGTTGCCATTGCGCTACACCAGCACGCCTCAGCACCTCTATCGGCTACCAGAATTCACCGCGATAGACGCACCTGGGTTGGTCTGGAGCGCCCGCAGTGCCTGGCGCCGGAGCTTGTCGCGGGCACTGTGCAATTCGCAGCTGCAACGCTGGCAAAGTGCGCCAACCTTGCGCCTGGGCCTGCACCCAGTTGACATGCGCCATCGCAGCTCTCGCGATTACTGGCTGCAAACCTTGAAAACACTGATCGAACAAGGCCGCGAGCCTCTGACCAAGTCAGCCTGGCTGGACCGCCAGGTCGCGGCATGAAGCGCTATGCCTGGCTTGGGCTGGCCCTGGTGCTGGCCCTGCTGGTGCCGGCATTGCTCGGCGGCGCCGAGCTGCTGCCCAGACTGCAGAGCTTCTCCCCGAGCCTGATGGCGACCCTGCTGGGGATGATCCTGCTGTGCTGGATCATCAATGCGGCACGTCTGCGCCTGCTGCTAGGTGAGCAAGGTGCGCAATTGGGGCGTTGGCGCAGTCTTGGGGTGATCATGGCCACCGAGTTTGCCATCTGCACCACCCCAGGCGGTAGCGGTGGGCCATTGGCGCTGATGGCGCTGTTGGCGCGCGAGCGCATCGGTGCGGCCCGCAGCGGCGCGGTGTTCGCTATCGATCAATTGAACGACCTGCTGTTTTTCTTCTGCGCCATGCTCGCCGTTGCCGGCTACGCGCTCAGCCACAGCCTGGGCCGCAGCCAACAAGGCATGCTCATGGGCAGCGCAATGATGCTGTGTGCAGCCTTGGTGCTGATCGTACTGTTGCTGCGCTATCGGCGGCAGATCATGCGGCTCAATGGCCGCCTGCTGCGCAGGATCGGCATGGCCGAAAAACGTCGGCGCCGCTGGGCGCGCAAGCTGCTGAGCTTCATCAAGGCTTTGGCACAGACCTGGCGGCTGCCAAAACGCACGTTAGCGCTGGTATTCAGCCTGACGTGCCTGCACTGGAGCCTGCGCTTCAGCGTGCTGTATCTGGTGATTCGCGGGCTTGGCGTGGAGCTGGCGTGGATACCCAGCTTTCTGGTGCAGATGCTGGCGCTGAGTGCTGGTCAGTTCAGCCTGTTGCCGGGCGGGGCCGGCGCTGCCGAACTGACATCGGCGAGCTTGTTGACACCACTGGTGGGCAGTTCGACGGCAGCAGCAGCGATCTTGCTCTGGCGCGCTGTTACTTATTACTTTTACCTACTGGCCGGGGGGCCGGTGTTTGTCTGCCTGCTGGGGCGACCGCTACTCCAGCGCTGGCGCCGTCAGCAGCCGGATTGAGCTGCCGCCAGAGTTCGGCGGCACCGACAAACTCGGTGCCGTGCTCGTCGCTCATGGCGTCAGGATCGAAGCGAGCCAGGCAGCCCTCACCCAGCGTCGGCAGCGCACTGGCCGCGGCCTTGTCGAGTGGATCCGCCATGGCCCGCCCTCCTCTCAGTCGAACACCACGGTCTTGTTGCCGTGCACCAGCACGCGGTCTTCGAGGTGATGACGCAGGCCACGGGCAAGCACCATCTTCTCCACATCGCGACCGAAACGCACCATGTCTTCGATACTGTCGGCATGGCTGACGCGGACCACGTCCTGTTCGATAATCGGGCCGGCATCCAGCTCTTCGGTGACGTAGTGACAGGTCGCACCGATCAGTTTGACGCCACGCAGGGCGGCCTGGTGGTAAGGCTTGGCACCGACGAACGAAGGCAGGAAGCTGTGATGAATGTTGATCACTTTTTCAGCATAGGCCTGGCACAGCTGTGGCGGCAGGATCTGCATGTAGCGCGCCAGCACCACGACATCGGCACCATGGCTTTCGACCAGACGCGAGACTTCGGCAAACGCCGGCTGTTTGTCTTTCGGGTCGACCGGCACATGATAGAACGGGATGCCATGCCATTCGACCATGCTGCGCAGGTCATCATGGTTGGAAATCACGCAAGGGATATCACAGTCCAGCTCATCGGTATGCCAGCGATGCAGCAGATCCGCCAGGCAGTGCGACTCGCGGCTCGCCATCAGCACCACACGCTTCTTTTGCGCCGAGTCAGTGACCCGCCAGATCATCGAGAACTCTTCGGCAATCGGCGTGAACGCTTCACGGAAGGCCTCGATCCCAAACGGCAATGACTCGGCGCGGATCTCATGGCGCATGAAGAACCAACCGCTCTGCTCGTCCGAGTGGTGGCTGGCTTCGTTAATCCAGCCGTTGTACAGAGCCAGGAAATTACTGACTTTCGCCACGATGCCGACACGGTCGGGGCAGGCAATCACCAGTCGATAGGTGCGCATGAATGAGACTCCAGGAACTTCGCAAAGGCGCATATTCTAGCGAGCTGGCAGAAAAAACACAGTAATCATCAGCAGCTGCCGTACGGGCCGCGCCGCGCGGCAATTGTTCAGCCATCGCTGCGGCGCCGAGCATGACAGCGGCGGACGCCGCCAGTGATATGTAAATTTTTCTTAACCTGAATACATTGTTAACACTCGCCTATTTAAGCGAGCGTGCCTTGATTATTGTTTACTTGAGACTAGCGGCTGTCTATTATTAGGCCACTGACTCCCTGTACATGCACTATTAAGGAACACTTCATGTCTCTGATCAACGAATACCGCGCCACAGAAGAAGCCATCAAAGAACTTCAAGCTCGTCTGGCCAACCTGTCGCAGGACGACAAGCTGAAGAAAGAGCTGGAATTCGAAGGCAAGCTGCGCACCCTGATGGGCGAATATTCCAAATCGCTGCGTGATGTGATCGCCCTGCTCGACCCGGAATCGAAACTGAGCAAGGCCCCACGTGGCGGCGTCAAGACCACTACTACCAAGCGTGCGCGCAAGGTCAAGCAATACAAGAACCCGCACAATGGTGAAGTCATCGAAACCAAAGGCGGCAACCACAAGACCCTGAAAGAATGGAAAGCCAAATGGGGTGGCGATGTGGTTGAAGGCTGGGCAACCCTGCTGGACTGATAAGTCCGCTTTGCTGCCTTGAATAAAACGCCGGCTATTGCCGGCGTTTTTTATTGCCTGGACACTTTACAGCACAAACGAATGCTGTAGTTTCTCGGCATGCTGCTGCCAGGCAAGCAGTACCTGCCGCCCGCCTTCGTCAGCTGTCGCCAAGGCGCTTTGCAGGGCCTTTTCGAAACCCTCCAGGGTAATCGGCGCCCCGGCCGCAGGGTCGCCAAGACGTTGCTGGCAGAACTGCAGCCAGCGCTGTCGCTCTGGCTCATCCAGGGTCTCGGGGAAGTTTCGCGCCCGGTAGCGGAATAACAGTTCAGGCAGCCGTGGATCATCGAACATCCATTGTGATCGGCCAAGTTGCGCCGGGTCGACCACGCGCACCTGTTCGCACAGACGGCGGTCACGGTCGCCAATAAAGCCTGCATATAACTGCTGCTCGGGGTCGTCGCTTGCGCCAAATTCTTCGGCGCTGTAAATAGCGGCGAGTTTGTCTTGCCAGACGTTTTGTTGCTGCGCCAGTTGCTCGCCGCGTGCTTGCAGCAGGGACAGATCAATCCCCAATCGTTGTTGGTCAACCGGGCGCAATACCGACAGGGGTGCCAGTACCGGGCAGCGGTTGACTTGTACCAACTTGAGCGGCACCGGTAATTGCATGTCGGACAATTCGTCACGCCGAGTGTACAAACGCTTGCGTAATGTTTCGGCGCTTTCATCCAGTAGCGGAGAGGTTTCCAACTGCAGGTCGCACACAATCAGTGCGTTGCGGTTACGTGGATGCCAGGCCAGCGGCAGTACCACGCCGAGGTAATTTCGCTCAGCGGAGAAACGCCCGGAAATATGTACCAATGGCTGCAACAGCCGAATCTGCTCCATGACTTTATGCTTGCTGCGCAATTGAAATAACCAGTCATACAACTTTGGCTGTTTATCCCGAATCAATCGCGCCAGAGCGATGGTCGCCCGCACGTCGGAAAGCGCTTCGTGAGCATGCCCATGATCGATGCCATTGGCTTTGCTGAGCAATTCCAGACGCAGACTGGTGCGCCCGTCCTGCTGCGGCCAGATGATGCCTTCAGGGCGCAGGGCATAGGCCGTGCGCACCACATCGATCAGATCCCAGCGGCTGTTGCCGCCCTGCCACTCGCGAGCATAGGGGTCAAAGAAGTTGCGATAGAGGCTGTAACGGGTCACCTCGTCGTCAAAGCGCAGGGTGTTGTAGCCGGCGCCGCAGGTGCCAGGCCGCACCAGTTGCTCATGCACACGGGTCATGAACTCGGCTTCGCACAGGCCGTTGCTGGCCAGTTGCTCAGGGGTGATGCCGGTGACCAGGCAGGCCATCGGATGCGGCAAAATATCTGCCGACGGTTGGCAGAACAGATTGACCGGCTCTTCGATCTCATTGAGGTCGAAGTCGGTGCGCAGCCCCGCCAGTTGCAAGGGCCGGTCGCAACGCGGGTTGATACCAGTGGTTTCGTAGTCGTGCCAGAAAATGCTGGAGCTCACGGGTTCGTCCTGTAGCTAGGTCGACCGTGAGTCTAGCGGCCCGGGCGGGCAGTTCGCACCTTTAATGCAGGCAGAATGTGTCGCCGGGGTCAGGCAGAAGCGTTGGCGGCAGGGCGGAAGCTGAAGAAGTCACGCAATGAATGCACGAACTCATCGTACTCGTGCGGTGCCTGTAGCAGCATGAAGCCTGAGTCGTAATGCATGGGCGTCTGGTCTTCGCGGCACCACAGGCAGCTTGCCGCCAGGTTGATGAACTGCCAGGCGCCGCCGGGCAAGGGCACGCGCAGCTGCAGTTCGTAGTCGGGCCCGACCAGCACCGGCAGCGAGCTGATCAGCATCAAACCGTCTTCGGAGGCGTTGCCAAGGTAGCCGATCTGCTGATCGGTAAAGCGGTTGTAGACCTTGAGTACACAAGGCAACTGGTGACGCTGGATGTGGCGCTGGATAAACATGATGACAGGTAATGTCCCGTTTCCGCGGCCAGGAATACGAGGTACTGGCGGTTGCTGTTACAGCTAAGATACAGCTTAGCCCAGCCGCTGTGGCGAATCTCGTGAAATCAATGACACCTTGGTATTAGCGCCAAGGCGTGGTGTGCACCGGGCTGGCCACGGCAGGCTGGCGATAGTGGCCGAGCTTTTCCAGCGTCAGCAGACGCGCACGGGCGCGGTAGGCGTACTCGTTTTGCGGGTAGCGCTGAACCAGGTACTCGTAGGTCTGCGCAGCATCGACGTAGAGCTTCTGCCGCTCCAGGCATTGGCCCCGCAGCAGGGCCACTTCAGGATGGATGAACGGCCGCGCGCGGCTGGTCCGATCGACCTGGGACAGTTCGAGCATCACCCGCTGGCAATCGCCGCGATCATAGGCGCGGTAGGCGTTGTTCAGGTGATGGTCCATCGACCAACGGGTGCAGCCAACGACGCTGGCGGCAATCGCCAGAACGATCAGGGTTCGCATGGGGATTCTCCTTTGATAGGCAGTGTATCGGCCCGACGCGGCAAATCTTCACACGCTTTTGCAAGCATAGCGCGACCGTACAAATGCCACCCCCGCAACACGCAAGGTAGTGCAACGGAACAATGACTACAGCGCAATTGAGGAGTAGCCTCTCGCTGCGCTTCACTACAGGAGTCTATGCATGACCATCCGCCGTACCAAAATCGTTGCCACCCTTGGCCCTGCCAGCAACTCGCCAGAAGTGATCGAACAACTGATCCTTGCCGGCCTCGACGTTGCCCGCCTGAACTTCTCCCACGGCACGCCGGACGAGCACAAGGCTCGCGCCCGCCTGATCCGTGAGATCGCCGCCAAGAACGGCCGTCACGTCGCACTGCTGGGCGACCTGCAGGGTCCGAAGATCCGCATCGCCAAGTTCAGCAACAAGCGCATTGAATTGAAAATCGGTGACAAGTTCACCTTCTCCACCGTGCACCCGCTGACCGAAGGCAACCAGGATATCGTCGGGATCGACTACCCCGACCTGGTCAAGGACTGCGGCGTGAACGACGAGCTGCTGCTCGACGACGGCCGTGTGGTCATGCGCGTCGAGACCGCTACCGCCGATGCCCTGCACTGCGTAGTGTTAGTTGGTGGCCCGCTGTCTGACCACAAAGGTATCAACCGCAAAGGTGGCGGCCTGACCGCACCGGCCCTGACCGAGAAAGACAAGGCCGACATCAAGCTGGCTGCCGAGATGGACCTGGACTACCTGGCCGTGTCCTTCCCGCGTGATGCCAAGGACATGGAATACGCACGCAAACTGCGTGACGAGTCCGGCGGCAGCGCCTGGCTGGTGGCCAAGATCGAACGCGCTGAAGCGGTTGCCGACGACGAAACCCTCGACGCCCTGATCGCTGCCTCCGACGCCGTGATGGTTGCCCGTGGCGACCTCGGCGTGGAAATCGGCGATGCCGAGCTGATCGGTATCCAGAAAAAGATCATCCAGCACGCCCGCCGCAACAACAAAGCGGTGATCGTCGCGACCCAGATGATGGAGTCGATGATCCAGAATCCGATGCCGACCCGCGCCGAAGTTTCCGACGTGGCCAACGCCGTGCTGGACAACACCGATGCGGTGATGCTGTCGGCTGAAAGTGCTGCCGGTGCTTATCCGATCGAAGCCGTACAGGCCATGGCGCGGATCTGTCAGGGCGCTGAAAAGCACCCGACCAACCAGCGCTCCAGTCATCGCCTGCACACCACCTTCGAGCGTTGCGACGAGAGCATCGCCCTGGCGGCGATGTACACCGCCAACCACTTCCCCGGCGTCAAGGCGATCATCGCCCTCACCGAAAGTGGCTACACCCCGCTGATCATGTCGCGCCTGCGCTCGCAGGTGCCGATCTACGCACTGTCTCCGCACCGCGCTACCCAGGCTCGCGCCTCGATGTTCCGTGGCGTCTACCCGATCGCGTTCGACCCGGCCGCGCTGCCGGCCGACAAGGTCAGCCAGGCTGCAGTGGACGAGCTGCTGCAACGCGGCCTGGTTGAGCAAGGCGACTGGGTCATCCTGACCAAGGGCGACAGCTACCACACCATCGGTGGCACCAATGGCATGAAGATCCTGCACGTCGGTGATCCGCTGGTTGGTTGATGCCTAAGTTGTAGCAACTTCAGGTCATCAGAAAGACCGCTCCCCGGAGCGGTCTTTTTTTGCCTACGTCAGGCCATGGTGCTGCCAGAACGTCAGGGGCGGTTTCAGAGACTGAGTGCAACGTGCCGGGTAAGGAGCTTGCGCCTGGCACCCTTTAACTCATTTATCAGGCAGCTTTTGCACCCGCAGGTTGTCGAACACCAGCATCGCTCCCTCTTCTTCGGTATCCACAGCCAGCATCAACGCCTCGGGCCCATCGACGATCAGCTCCTTGGTGCCATAGCGCATGGCACCCGGCCCCTCATCCGACAATTCCTCGTAGCTATCACCTATCGTGGTATGCACCCCGCAGTAGCTATTGCATCCCCAGGCAAAGCTGACCAGCCGACGCCCGGCGCCCTCAAGCACCAGCTTGATCGATGAGTCGACCTCCAGATGTTTGCCACTTATCAGCCCGTTGCTTTCTTGGTGCGGCTTGTCATTGACCTCTCGTAACTGGCGTTCCAACAGAAACTCAACGCCCTGTACCGTCAAGCGGCTGTATTGACCGGGCAATACGTCTTCAAAATCGATGGTCGGGGTAGGCGTTGGCCGGCCCACGGCCTGGTCCTGCTCGGCGTAGCCGAACAGCATGCTGCCAGATCTGTCTGCCGGGAACCGCACACTCATCACCGGGACCAGTTGCTCATACAGCTGCTGGTAGCGAATCTGGTCGTACTGAGCTTTGGCCAGCGCTTCGCGCTCGCCGTCCACGTAGAAAAACGAATGTACCGGCAAGGTGCCACCCATACCTTTCGTCCACACCGGTAGCAATACTTCGTTGTTGATCGACCAAAATGCGTCGATCAGGCCCTGACGGGCCTGCAACGAGGTATGGAACGCAGTGGCCGACGATGTGGAGGCGTGGCGTAGGTCCCAGCCACACACGCGGTAGTTGTTCGCCTGCGGGTACTTGTCCAGCCACTGTTGCGCCGTGTTCACTGCCATGGCCTGGCAGGTATCGGTCGTCGCTTCGAAACCCAGGATCGGGCCACAGCCTTGCAGGGTCGGCCGTTGGTTGGTGTTGGCATTGATCGGGAAACTACACAGCACATGGAGATTGGCCAGCTTGCCAGGCGGGGCGTAGTGGGGTGGGTACAGGATCAGGCCATTCTGGTTGCCGAAGGGCTTGCCGAAATTGCTGTCACGGCGCATCCAGGAAAACGCCACACTGCCCTTTTCCAGTTGACTGTCGCTGGGCTCCCAAGGCAGAAAACCTGTTCTGCTGGCCGTTGTACGCAACGTGATGCCGCTGCACAAATAACCGGGTTTATCTGGGCCACCGCAGTCATCGGTGGTGTTGTTGTACCAGGTGTTCAGCTGGTCCACTGCCGCCTTTGCGCGCGCGGCGAGCATACTTGTCGCATCGGCGGCCTGCACCGTTTGCGCAGCAATGCTGAGCAAGAGCCCAGCGATCAGGCGTGCCAGGGTCCACATGGAAGCTCTCCTTCTTCATCCGTGGCTCATTTAGACATTGGCAACACACTGCCGCTACTGGCAAAAATGATAGGGGTCGCGCAGAGGCGACCGTCCCTCAATGTGGCAGCGCTGGGTAGGCCAGGCTGATTCCACTGATACCCGGCGTTATCGAATCGCTACCGCGCAGCTGTATACACCGCTGTGACTCAGGCGTGTTCAACGAACACATCGGCCAGGACCTGGTTACGCGGTAGGCCGGCGACGAACAAGCGTTTGGCAAAACGCTCGACGCTGCTCGGCGAGCCGCAGAGCAATGCCATGGTCTGCCGCGATGTCGGCCGCAATTGAGCCAACGCACTGTCCAGATGCTCGGCGAGCACCTGTTCAACTGCAAGCCCGGCCAAACCCTGCAGGGCGTCGGCAAGGTAATGGCCGGCGTCACTGGCAGCTACATGCAACACTTTGATTTCGCCCGTGTGACCCTGACGCAGGGCCTCACGGGCAACGGCCCAGAGCGGCGCAAGGCCGGTGCCGGAGGCCAACAGCCAGAGCGGCCGGGCCTGCCAGTCCGGGTCATAATGCAGAGCACCATCACGCAGCTCGCCCAAGCGCAGACGGTCTCCCACCCGTAACCGTCGTAGCTGATCGCAGAAAGCACCAGGGCGTCGGCAGTCGATGTGAAATTCCAGAAAATCGTCTTCACCCGGCAGGCTCGCCAGCGAATAAGGCCGTGCGACCCCGCCGAGCCACAACAACAGATGCTGACCGGCGTGATAGCGCAACGCCCGCTCCGGCAACAAACGCAGGCGCAACACCTCGCCCAGCCAGTCCGCCGCGCAGACGCTGGCAGGCAGGCCGTCCAGCCGCGGGTCGTACAACGCCACCTGCAGGTCTCCAAGCACGCTGCACTGACAGGCCAAGCGCCAACCTTGCTCGCGCTTGGCCACGGGCAGCGCATCGGGCAAAGCGTCCGCTACAGCGCCATCCACACAGCGCACCATGCACGCATGGCAGCTGCCGGCGCGGCAGCTGTAGGGCACGTTGAAGCCCGCGCCATTGAGGGCGTCGAGCAAATTGCTGGCGGCAGGCACGCTGATTCGCTGCGCGCCTACGTAGACATTGGGCATGGGTCAAAGACCTCCAGGGTTCTTCCTGCATTCTACAGAACACAGGCAACAACGCTGCCAACCCGCTTCAGACCTTGGTCCCGCGCATGCGGTGGTGTGTCGCACCGGTATGCGCGCTATACTGCCGCGCCTTTTTTGCGTCGGCCTGACCTGCCGCCGCGTTGCCAGGCATTTCGCCACGCTGGTGGTCGAAAAGCCTTTTACAGATGTTCCCGTCTTCAAGAGGAGCGCGCTGCATGACCGTGATCAAGCAAGACGACCTGATTCAGAGCGTCGCCGATGCCCTGCAATTCATTTCGTACTACCACCCCGTTGACTTCATCCAGGCGATGCACGAAGCCTACCTGCGTGAAGAATCGCCGGCTGCCCGTGACTCGATCGCGCAGATCCTGATCAACTCGCGCATGTGTGCCACAGGCCACCGCCCGATCTGCCAGGACACCGGTATTGTCACCGTGTTCGTGCGCGTGGGCATGGACGTGCGCTGGGATGGCGCCACCATGAGCGTCGACGACATGATCAACGAGGGCGTGCGCCGCGCCTACAACCTGCCGGAGAACGTCCTGCGTGCTTCGATCCTGGCCGACCCGGCCGGTGCGCGCAAGAACACCAAGGACAACACCCCAGCCGTCATCCACTACTCGGTAGTGCCAGGCGACAAGCTGGAAGTCGACGTCGCAGCCAAGGGCGGCGGCTCCGAGAACAAGTCGAAGATGGCCATGCTCAACCCGTCCGATTCGATCGTCGACTGGGTGCTCAAGACCGTGCCGACCATGGGCGCTGGCTGGTGCCCGCCTGGCATGCTCGGCATCGGCATCGGCGGTACTGCCGAAAAAGCTGCGGTCATGGCCAAGGAAGTGTTGATGGAATCCATCGACATCCATGAGCTCAAGGCTCGTGGCCCGCAGAACCGCATCGAAGAGATCCGCCTGGAGCTGTTCGACAAGGTCAACCAGCTGGGCATCGGCGCCCAGGGCCTGGGCGGTCTGACCACCGTGCTCGACGTCAAGATCATGGACTACCCGACCCACGCCGCTTCGCTGCCGGTGTGCATGATCCCCAACTGCGCGGCTACCCGTCACGCCCACTTCGTGCTCGACGGCTCCGGTCCTGCAGAGCTTGAAGCGCCGTCGCTGGACGCCTACCCGGAAATCGTCTGGGAAGCCGGCCCGAGCGCGCGCCGCGTCAACCTCGACGAGATCACCCCGGAAGAAGTCGCCAGCTGGCAGCCAGGCGAAACCATCCTGCTCAACGGCAAGATGCTCACCGGCCGCGACGCCGCGCACAAGCGCATGGTCGAGATGCTCAACCGCGGTGAAGAGCTTCCGGTCGATCTGAAAGGCCGCTTCATCTACTACGTCGGCCCGGTCGATCCGGTCGGTGACGAAGTGGTCGGCCCGGCCGGCCCGACCACCGCCACGCGGATGGACAAGTTCACCCGCCAGATCCTCGAGCAGACCGGCCTGTTGGGCATGATCGGCAAGTCCGAGCGCGGCCCGACTGCGATCGAAGCGATCAAGGACAACAAGGCGGTGTACCTGATGGCCGTGGGTGGCGCTGCCTACCTGGTCGCTCAGGCCATTCGTAAATCGCAAGTGCTGGCCTTTGCCGAACTGGGCATGGAAGCGATCTACGAGTTCGAGGTCAAGGACATGCCAGTCACCGTTGCAGTCGACAGTAATGGTGAGTCGGTACACATCACCGGCCCTGCGCTGTGGCAAAACAAGATTGCCCAGAGCCTGGCCATCGAAGTGAAGTAAGGCCTTAGCGGGTCGCAGCAAACGCCTGGCATCTGCCAGGCGTTTTTGTTTGCGAACCACAAGAACATCGAGACTTCCCCTGACGCTCAGCGAGCAGTCCCCCCCCCTAGGCCCGCCCCTACGACCTGATATTTTTGCCAGGTTCCGGAAACAAACTGTACGCATACACTTGGCCTACCCACTGTCCGGGTATTCAAGGAGAAACAGTCATGGCACAAGCTCCGACTTATTCCGAGTGGCTCGGCGAATTCAGCATCGAGCTGTCATCGCACAGCGCCTGCGTCCACAACAATACGCGGCAGCAAGTGGCCGTTAACGTGTATGCCACGCCCCTTGAGGGCGAGCTCTCCGACAGCGAGTTCGCCTCCCTGCATATTGTCGTGCAGAACAGCGAAGGGGGTTATGACCCCTTGCCCGAAGAGCATGTAACTGCCCCTTGGTACTTCACCACCACGCGCGACGAACGGTTCGATTACTTTCCGGTGCTGGTACCGCCGGCCCTTCCCGAATTGGCAATTCCGCCTGAACTTGAAGGCATGGAAATACAACTAGAAAGCTCACCCAGGGAAATGCATCCTCGCAGCAGGCAAAAGCAGCTGTATGTTCATAGCCGAGCGCCAGGGGGCAGCAAGATTCAGTTACGTGCCTGTATCACCCGTGACAATGGAAAGACCTACTGGACCGATGAAGTAGGCGCTGACATTGAACTCTACGCCCACCCCACCCCCACTTACCTGTTCCCTGAAGACTACCAGCTGACAACTCCCTCTGAACGCCCCCAGGAAGCGGACAGCGTTATCCAAGAATACATCCTGACACCGGGCTCGGGGGCTTTCTCGTGCGCCGAATCCGATTCAGGGGATTCCAACGGGTTCATACAGTTGCAGGGTGACCCGTCTTGCTCCACCTCGGACGCGCCCCCGCGCCTGACTGCGCGTTTCGACCCTAATAACCCAGGGCACATCGCGATACGTTTACAGCATGAAGATCACACGCCCTCCAGCAAAGAGCCTGGTGGTCAGCAACCTGCGTGGCGACTCTGCGTTTATGACCGGCAGGGCAATCGACACCCGTTTTCAATTGAACTCGATGATGGCCAGGACGGTGACCACCCCGGATTTCGCCTGATCAGCCGCCACTGCGCACAGGAAAACCCGGTCGTGCCGCAAGCCGTTGCCAATATTGCGTTTTTCCAAGTGAAGGGGCTTGGGTTAGCCGAAAACAACACCCGATGCCCTCTGTACAACAACACCTACCAAACGACCTATGTGGATGTGGTCATCAGAGCCGTTAATGACAATCAGGAACCCGTCAATCTGACAGCAAGTCAATTGAACAGCATCGAGCTGGTCAGCTACGATACCGGCGCGCGACTGGCTAATGGGTATTCATGGTATATCTCGGCTAGCAAACGCTCCCCCGACGATTTGTTTGATCCGTATCCAGCGTCATTGCCCGCTGAACAATCAGCGCCGTCACAGGATGATCAAAGCATTCGCATCTGGATAAAGACCAGTTCAGCGGTGAATGTTCAGGTGGCAGCGCGGCTGATACTGGACGGTGTGACCTATCACACGTACTTCAAAGCCGGTAAAGTCGGCGGAGAAACCGAATCCGGTAAATCCAACAGTTCAGCAACTATCGTACCTTACCCGCAGAACTACACAATACCGGCCGGTGAATTCGAGTACACCCGTAGCAACCATCAATCAGGCGAGAGTTATGACATCGACCTCTACAAGCTTAAATTCTCTGGCACCCAATATCAAATACGCTCCGGCGGTTCGTCTGACTCTATGTTTGCTATAGACAATGCCGGATTTAATATCATTAATGCGCAAGTTTATTTCAGACGAGACCATAGCCGCACGGTGCCCGTTTTCATACGTAACCACCTTTTTGGTATTCCAGTTAATAACACTGCAGGTATCGCTTACGCAGCAAGGCTAAAGGTATATGAATTTGGGCAGGGATCCGAGAAAGATCTAGGCGTACGGATCGTTTACCGAGATCAATATGGTAACGGCCACCCAATATGGATTAGAGCTCAACGGGGCACCGACGCTAATATGCTCGAATGGATTGGCGCCAAAAGCTAAGCGTCCAGCTAAAAACTGCGATTACAACCTGAACCCCCGGGCGGCGCGGACGCGCTACCCGGCCGATCGTGCTGTGCCCATCGACAATGAACCAGTTGAAAACCAGATACGACCAACGTCAGTCATGAGGATACCGTTGCCACACACTTAGCCAACGCGCTAATACCTGGCATTTATGTCAGGTAACTCGCCTTTCGACTTTCACATACCATCAAGCCTACTGTATGCACATACGAGGGATGATCATGAAATCCAAAAAGCGCTCCCATGACATGGAATCAGCAGACAGATGGCTTCAGAGCCTCACCATTACGATAACGTCTGCCAGCTCCCAGGTATTCGCTAACGGTCGCCAACAGATTGAAGTTCAGCTGGATGCCATACCGCTACCCGGCCTGTCGATTTCAGCCACGGAGTGGGCAACCCTTCGTGCCGTCATCGAAGTCAGGCAGGATGAATACCGAGACCTGCCAAGTTTTAGCGGCTCGCCCCCCTGGGGCTACACGACCACCTGGGACAGCGATTTTGATTACTATCCCACCTCTGATTCAATATCTCTTGAGCCGTCCCGTACCTCAGCGGATCCCGCACCTAAATCAATTTATATCCACTCGACGGCGCCAGGTGGTAACGCTGTCGTATTGCGAGCCGCCATCACAAAAGACGACGGGTGTGTATACTACAGCACAACCAACGAAGGCCTTGAAAGCAGCATTCAACTCTCCTCCGTACGACCTGCCAATTACAATTATCCCGAAGACTATACCTGGCAAACTCAACTCGAAGAGGGCGACATCTCCGGCGGTTCCAACTTCCTTATCGAACACGCCCTTTCACTGAAACATTTCAGATTTTCCTATGCAACGCTCGACGCTGACGATACCCCCGGCATGATTCGCTGGCAAACGAATGAGTCAAGTCAGACCTTCGCCTCCCACGTAGGCATTGCCCTCATTGGTAGCGACCGCACGGTTCATTACAACACGAACATTGTATTACCTGATGCCTTCAAAAAAGAGCGTATGAAAACGACAGTCGTCAGTAACAACGCTTCGTCTCTTGTTGTGCTGTTACAGGGCGACAGTAGAATACCTTATCATTCAGCTAGTTCCAGACACCAAGGGCCACTCACGGTCACGGTCGTGGACCGTCAGGGAAATGGCCACAACGTGTCGATCCGGTTTACCTCCGAAGGCACGCAGCTAGAGAAACGAATCAAACTGGAGGTTTCCACAACACCCGAATCCCAGCTGCACGCCAACAGTAACCCCCAGGCAGGTACTGTATAAACAGCCCTTGCTCTTTTGAGCCTCTGTTATAAACAGACAGGAGCCTACGATGACTGATACTACCGCTTCGACAGCAAGTGCTGCTCCCCTCAACGTCGGGAACGTTCACACCCAGGCCAATAACTTCATACAAGCGGTGCAATCTGGTGTCGATCCGCGCACTGGGCAATTCAATCTGGCCATCACCCTACCCTTAGGGATGGCCAATGACCTGGGCGGCCCCTCGTGGTCGTTCACCCTGGCCTTCAGCAGTTTGGCTTCGCATATCAACTCCGGCTTCGGTCACGGTTGGGGCGTCAGCTATTCAGAACTGATCAGAGACCAACAGTGGTGGTCGTTGCGTCTCTCCAGTGGTGAACAATTCGTGGTCGACCTTGCCAATTCCGACCTGAACGTTGGCGGTCGCCTGGCCTTCCAGGACTACAAGCTCGACGCAATACGCGTGACCGTCCTTGCCAACAATCAGTTCAAGGTCGAACACAAGACCGGAGAGTTCGAAATTCTCAGGCGTGTCAACGACCAAGGCAACGCCTATGTGCTCCATGAGGTACGAAGCCCGGAAGGTCGCAGCCTGTATTTCGACTGGGTCCGGGGCAACAACATCAATTACCTGGAACAGGTCAGGGATGAAAAACGTGTGCTGGCGTCCATCAACCGAGCAGGCATACCCAGCCTGACACTCGAACCGCAGACCACTCATGAGACGGTCATCAAGTTCGAACAACAGAGCAATGAACTCAGGTGGCTGCGGCTGCCGACCCTCGACCAGCCGTTTGTCTTCCTCTACAAGAGCATCACCGTCGGTGGGGGCCAGACATTGCGTTTTCCCACCAAGCTCACCGGGCCTCTGGGTGCCGAGGACACGATCAGCTGGAGCGAGACGGCCCAGACCTCCCACCGCTTGCCAAACGCAGCACCGATCGACTTCTTGCCCAGAGTCATCCTCTGGACACACTCCGATGGAGTGCTCAGCAACACCCGGCAGCAGCGCTACCAGTGGGTGGGCACGAACAACTACTTAGGCTACGGCAACACAGAGGGTATTCGCTGGGAAAGGGGCTGGGACACCCTCTACAAATTACGCCGACGCTACGATTACAGCGTAATCGAAACGCTGAGCGCCGACGCGGTGACCTTGGCGACCATCACTCGCACTTGGGACCGGCATCACCTGCCGATAAACGAAACGACCAAACAAGGCACCTGCCAGACCGAGGTCGTCACTAACTATGACATCAACTACGACGTTACCTGGGAAAGCCAGCAGCCCTGGTGCCAACTGCCGATCAAAGTCACCACGACCTACACCGACACCTCCGACCCAGAGACTACCCGCGAGCGTTCGGAATGCATTGAATACACCTACGATATCGCCGGCAACATCCTGACCACGACCTTTCCAAGCCAAGTCGTTGAGCAAAGCGACTACTACGACCCCGCTGGTGAAGGCGAAAGTTTCCCCCCGACCGCTCCGGCATGATCCGCTTCTTGAAAAAGAAAACAGTCACCCCCGCCACCCTTGCAGACGGCACGTTTGGCGGTGCCCCTGTATTGACCACTGACTACACCTACGCAAATCTGCCTTCCAGCAGAGCAGACGACCCGCCCCACGCGGTGGTCAAGACAGAACAGCTTCACGATACAACCGACCCGGAAAAACCACGGTTGCTGGAAAAGACCATCAACACCTACGTCCTCACGCCCGGCCCTCATTATGGTCGATTGGACAAGGCCGAGACCGAGTTGGGCGGCGTCACCACCACAACCGACTACTCGTACGACATCGTTGATTTCGATGACGGCGAGGATGGCTATGGGCGCATGGACAAATTGCTGCGTATCACCACTACGGTCAAAGGCTTCGAGGACGATGCAACCCATCAGTCAGCCACGTGCGAGGGTCGCTCGCTCATCACCGGCCTGACGCGCGAAGAACGCAGCCCTAGCGGGGCGCTCACCGTCTACAAGTTCGACGAACTCGGGCGTATCAGAAAGACGACGATCGCCAAAGGCACTGATTACCAAGCGGTACGCACCGCACAGTTCCACCTCAGTGACGACTTCAGCAGTGCCAATGCACCTAACTTTCCAGGCAGTGACGAAAAGGTCCTCGTGGGGCTGGACGAAACCGACGCCACGGGCCAACACAAGTACACCTGGCTCGACGGCTCCGGCCGCGAGGTGATGGTCCAGCTGCAAGACATCGACAACCCTGTGGATGACGCGTTGGTCTTTCGCGATGTGGCCCATACGCAGTACGACGGGCTGGGACGGGTGACCAAGCACACATCCTATGACTGGAAATACGATTGGCAACTCGACCCGGAAGAGGGCTGGAAAGGTGTCAATGCTCAAGCCATCGAACAGAGCCTCGAGACGACCTATGACGACTGGGGCAACGCTGATTCAGAGACTTCGCTCACGGGCGTGACCACCCGTACCGTTCACGACCCGATCACGCTGTGCACCGAACAGTGGCAGGAAGACAGCAACGGCAAACCCAGCAGCAAGCAGGTCACATACAGCAACCTCGCGGGCAGCCCCGTCGAACAAGTGCTCCATGACGACTCAGGCAGAAAGGTGCGTACTGTCCGCTTCACCCGCGATGGCTTGGACAGGGTCACGCAGCAACGCACAATCGTGGCCGGCAAGCCGGATATCGTCATCGACTTCCTGTATGACGCCTACTCACGCGTGCTCGAACGCACCTTGCCCGACGGTACCAAGGTCATCTGGACCTATGCCAAACACAGTGATGGCGAGCACCCCGAGAGTGTGAGTGTCCAGCAGGCGGAGGAAACATCATGAACGGTGTCGGCCTGCTGCTACAGATCGGCCAGCAAACTTTCGACGGTCTGGGCCGCCAGCGGACCATCACGGTCGGCGGGCGCACCACCGGCTTCGACTACAAACCCGGCCAATTGCCCCCCGAGGCCAACGTGCTGGCCGACGGCAAGCGCGTTACTTTCACCTACGAACCGGCCCTCGACAACCAGCTGCTGAGCATCGCCCCCGCTGGCGAGCCCGCCAACGCCTTCACCTTCCACCCCGACCTCGCCCTGCCCGCTTCCAGCAGCGGCCCGCTCGGCACGCTGGCCATGGCCTATAGCCCCTCCGGCAAAGCGCTCGAGGACACCTGGAGCGTCGATGGCAAGGCACACACCACCACCTGGCGCCACACCCTCAACGGCCTGCGCCAGGGCCTCGTCGACAGCCACGGCAGCGACCACCGCTACGAGTACGACCGCTTCGGCCGCCTGGAAAAGCATGTGCAGGATGACGTCAGCACTGCCTTCACCTTCGACACCTTCTCCCGTGTCAAGACCGTCACCACCACCGACGCCAGCAACACCCTCGTCCAGACCCTCACCTACGACAGCCTCGGCCGCGAGCATACCCGCACCTTCACCGTCACCACGGCCGGCAGCACCCGCACCTGCAAGCAGACCTTGCTGTATTCCGAGCTTGATCAGGTCGTCAACCGCGTCTGGGAAGACGGTAGCAGCAAAGGTCAGGAGACCTTCGACTACGACAACCGGGGCCGCCTGATCCTCTACACCGCCGACCCCGCCATCGCAGCCGAAGACCCGTTTGGCAACCGAGTGACCAAGCAGGTCTTCTGCTTCAACGGCCTCGACGGCTACAAGCAGGTCGATAGCACCTTCGCTGGCGGCGGTACCGATACGGCCGTGTTCAGCTACGCCGCCGAGGACCCCACCCAGGTCAAGACCATCACCCACAGCCATTCCAGCTGGCCCGCGTCCATCACCCTCGACTATGACGCGTGCGGCCGCGTGATCGCTGACTCCCTGGGCCGCCAACTGACCTGGGACGCTCAGGACCGCCTCACCCGAGTCCAGTACAACGGCCAAACCTGCGACTACCGCTACGACCCCAGCGGCAACCTCACCGACCGCATCCTCGGCACCACCCTCACCCGCAGCTTCTACAGCGGCGGCCTGCTCACCCACGAACAGACTGGCAGCGATGTGCTCCAACGCATCGGCGATGCCAGCACCTTGTTCGCCCTCAACCGCATCACCGCAGGCGTGCGCACCGTCACCCTGCTCGGCTGCGATGCCCAGGGCAGCGTGCGCCTGGAAGCCGACAACAGCGTACGCAGCCGCCACTACACCGCCCACGGCGCCGAGCCCGAGGACCCCGCAAACGGCCCCTATGGCTATGCCGGCGAACGCCGCGAGCCGTTGACCGGCTGGTATATCCCAGGCGGCTACCGGCCCTATGACCCACTGGTCATGGGCTTTCTCAGCCCCGACAGCGAGAGCCCGTTCGGCCGGGGTGGTCTGAACCCCTATACCTACTGCGGCGGCGACCCCGTCAACCGCATCGACCCGGATGGCCACGCCTGGTGGAAATGGCTGGTCGCCGGGGTCGGCCTGGTGCTTGGCGCAGTCGCCGTCGTCGCCAGCTTCGGTACCGCCGCACCCGCTGTCGCAGCCATCGCCGCCGGCGGTATCGGCGCCCTCACGGCGAGCGGGGCCTCCGCCATCGGCGCCGCGGCCCTGGGCGCCATCTCACTGGGGACAGGGCTGGCATCGACGGTGCTGGAAGCCACCGGGTATGACCAGAAGGCCGCGAGTATCCTGGGCTGGGTATCGCTCGGCACGGGGCTGGTGGGCTCTGCCCTGGAGATCGCACCGAAAGCAGCGGGGGCACTGGCGAACAAACTGGCTCGGTCTGCCGGAAAGTCGCTCGGCAAAACAGCGAAACAGGGCAAAAGCATGAATCTGCCACCTACAACGGCAGATCAGTCGAAAGATGTGTTCTTCTTCCACAACTATGACAACAAAAAAAGCCCGGCCTTTCTCACCCATGGAGATCGAAAGGGTAATTTGCTGGCCAGGGACGGTCGGTGGCTCAATGGTGAAACGCTCGCTCGAGAAGTGATAGAGCCAGACCTCAAGGTGTTCGTCGATGCAGGTCTTACCGACCCGCAAAGTCCGCTGACGCTGATCGCTTGCAATGCAGGCAACTCGGGGGCAGCTCAACAGGTAGCCAATGCCATCAAGCGGCCAGTGCTAAGTCCGATGGGCGTGCTGAAAGTCGAAGATTTTCCGGCGACCGCCAAACGCATGCTCGCGGGCAAGGGGTACGGCAAGATACTGTCGCAAAGGTCGACACTCCCAACTAGCACCCGGCTTCATATCGGCTCCGAGGACAAGTATGTGGATGCGGTATGGAATATTTACTTCCCACAGTAGGCGTTTTCTAGATTCTTGCCACGACCTTGCGGACAGCCTGGTTCGGCACACGGTGAGTGCTCCTGACCTGATAGTTCTGCCAGGTGGACCAAACAGCGTCTCGTCATAAACTGACGACAGACCGGTTCCGTGACGAGGTTCGTCACCGACGGGACCAAGGAGGGCTGATGTCTCGCATGCAACAGCGCGTCTTTTCAGCAGTACTGGGCCAGCAAACCTTCGACGGCCTGGGCCGCCAGCTAACCGTCACGGTCGGCGGGCGCACCACCGGCTTCGACTACAAACCCGGCCAGTTGCCCCCCGAGGCCAACGTGCTTCCCGACGGCAAGCGCGTTGCCTTCACCTACGAACCGGCCCTCGACAACCAACTGCTGAGCATCGCCCCCGCAGGCGAGCCCGCCAACGCCTTCACCTTTCACCCCGACCTCGCCCTGCCCGCTTCCAGCAGCGGCCCGCTCGGCACGCTGGCCATGGCCTACAGCCCCTCCGGCAAAGCGCTCGAGGACACCTGGAGCGTCGATGGCAAGGCACACTCCACCACCTGGCGCCACACCCTCAACGGCCTGCGCCAGGGCCTCGTCGACAGCCACGGCAGCGACCACCGCTACGAGTACGACCGCTTCGGCCGCCTGGAAAAGCATGTGCAGGATGACGTCAGCACTGCTTTCACCTTCGACACCTTCTCCCGTGTCGAGACCGTCACCACCACCGACGCCAGCAACACCCTCGTCCAGACCCTCACCTACGACAGCCTCGGCCGCGAGCATACCCGCACCTTCACCGTCACCACGGCCGGCATCACCCGCACCTGCAAGCAGACCTTGCTGTACTCCGACCTTGATCAGGTCGTCAACCGCGTCTGGGAAGACGGTAGCAGCAAAGGTCAGGAGACCTTCGACTACGACAACCGGGGCCGCCTGATCCTCTACACCGCCGACCCCGCCATCGCAGCCGAAGACCCGTTTGGCAACCGAGTGACCAAGCAGGTCTTCTGCTTCAACGGCCTCGACGGCTACAAGCAGGTCAACAGCACCTTCGCTGGCGGCGGCACCGACACGGCCGTGTTCAGCTACGCCCCCGAGGACCCCACCCAGGTCAAGACCATCACCCACAGCCATTTCAGCTGGCCCGCGTCCATCACCCTCGACTATGACGCGTGCGGCCGCGTGATCGCTGACTCCCTGGGCCGCCAACTGACCTGGGACGCTCAGGACCGCCTCACCCGAGTCCAGTACAACGGCCAAACCTGCGACTACCGCTACGACCCCAGCGGCAACCTCACCGACCGCATCCTCGGCACCACCCTCACCCGCAGCTTCTACAGCGGCGGCCTGCTCACCCACGAACAGACTGGCAGCGATGTGCTCCAACGCATCGGCGATGCCAGCACCTTGTTCGCCCTCAACCGCATCACCGCAGGCGTGCGCACCGTCACCCTGCTCGGCTGCGATGCCCAGGGCAGCGTGCGCCTGGAAGCCGACAATAGCGTACGCAGCCGCCACTACACCGCCCACGGCGCCGAGCCCGAGGACCCCGCAAACGGCCCCTATGGCTATGCCGGCGAACGCCGCGAGCCGTTGACCGGCTGGTATATCCCCGGCGGCTACCGGCCCTATGACCCACTGGTCATGGGCTTTCTCAGCCCCGACAGCGAGAGCCCGTTCGGCCGGGGTGGCCTGAACCCCTATACCTACTGCGGCGGCGACCCCGTCAACCGCATCGACCCGGATGGCCACGCCTGGTGGAAATGGCTGGTCGCCGGGGTCGGCCTGGTGCTTGGCGCAGTCGCCGTCGTCGCCAGCTTCGGTACCGCCGCACCCGCTGTCGCAGCCATCGCCGCCGGCGGTATCGGCGCCCTCACGGCGAGCGGGGCCTCCGCCATCGGCGCCGCGGCCCTGGGCGCCATCTCACTGGGGACAGGGCTGGCATCGACGGTGCTGGAAGCCACCGGGTATGACCAGAAGGCCGCGAGTATCCTGGGCTGGGTATCGCTCGGCACGGGCGTGGTGGGCTCTGCACTGGAGATCGCACCGAAAGCAGCGACTTTCCTCGGACGACTTTCAGGGCGCGGATCGGCGAAGCTACAAGCGAAAATGATGCGTTCATCCAAAGCCAATAACATTAAGCAACCCGTGCGCACCGTCGGAAACTCTGACGTGATCTTGAGCTTGCCCGGTGACGGCGCCAGTGTTGCATTTCATCGGAATGTATACGCTTCCAAGCTGGCCGCTTTCGAAACTCACGGTACAGAGCAAGGACGCATGATGACGGGTACAGGAACACTCGATAGTGCAAAGAATGTTGCACTCAACGAGATTGCCCCTCGATTGAATACTCTGCCAGCCTACGCAAACCGCCCCAATAAACCGGTTGTTCTACTGGCCTGCAAAGCGGGTAAAACGGGAGCAGCACAAGAAGTGGCGAACACGCTCAAGAGGCCTGTTATTGCCTACGACGAAATCGTCACTCTGCGCGACACAAAGTTTCAGAATTACCCTCAACTTACTGGACAAACCTTTGCAGAAAGCAACGGCGTATTCGAGCGTCTACCTATCCCAAGAATCGGCCCCTTCCCAGATAACGTTTCGCTGAGGCCAGGCATTCCTAGAACGTTCACGCCTCAATAGTAGGATCTACGATCACTGCCTCAGTGACAAACCACTTGACCGTGGTCCAAGCATGATCACGGGCCAATGCTAATCAGCTTGGCCGGTCTGATGTTCTATGGCATATGGACATCACCTCAACAATGCCTTGAGCCAAAACGACATGATCTTCTTGCTCACCTGCTGCTCACCCCGATCACACCAGGTCCAACTTGAACGCAATGAGGAATCACGCAGAAATCCGCGGTTGCGCCAGAACCCATCCAGTGGCTTGAAGTCGGCGGGCCGCAGCGGGTGCGCGCCCGGCCGCTCCACACTGCAGAACGCGCAGAAATCGAAGTCGGCCAACTTGTGGGCGTAAGATTCGCGTTCGATGAAAAACCGCACGCCCAGGCCTTGCCCCCGGTATGCGGGCAGCACCAATGACTGGGCGAAGTAGAAGACTCTGGCTGGATCCTGGCCGCGAGCCACAAACGGCTCTTGTAGCGCGTCTGCCATATCAGATAAAGGCAAGCCAAGAGAGGCACCAACCACTTGGCCATGCTCTTGAGCGAGCACCAGCAAGCTGCGTTCGGACAGCGGATAGCCTGCCAGAAAATCTGCCTCCCCCAACGCCGTCCCGTCGTATAGAAAAGGATATTCACCCAGAACCTGCAGACGTAAATGACCAAGCTCTGTGATAAAGGGCGCGATGGCGGCACCGTGCAGCAGGCGGATTTCCATAGGGAGTGGGTCGTCCTGTCTTTAGGGAAAGGCACACGGACGAACCGGGCTCGAGACAAGACCGTATCACCCCTACCCTGTGTGCGCCTTTCCCCTGCACGACAGTTACATCACCAACACCGCAGTGTGTTTCAACCGAACGGTCGCACGCCCTGGCGCAGGCCAAACAACAGCAGCAACAAGTCCTGATCCGGCTGTACCGTGACCTGGGCTTTCACATTGCGCGGTGGCGGGCATTGGCTGAGCAAATCCGATTTGCTGAACACGGTAGGCCGCGGCTGCTCCCAAGCGGCGAACGCAACCGTGGTCACTGCCAGCGACGACACCAGGAACAAAGTTCGAGCGATTTCTAGTTTCATTACTCTAAACCTTTGACTGCGCTGCCAAACGCCGTCTGGTAAAAGTAGAGCAATGTTTGCCATTCAGTATCGTTGAGTGACGAATGGCGCCGTAGCTGACCGAGGTCGTTGAGTGCTGCGCGCTGGCGACTGATGCGTCGGCGGCACTTCTCCAGATCAAGCAAGGCGACTTCGGCGGTAGCCTGCTCACCTTCGCCGCTGACCTTGATGAACACATGCTTGCCATACAGGCAGCCGTGCTGCCAATGGCCGTGGTGCATGCGCGCGAGGTTCTCGGCCAGATCCTTGAGCATGCGCTCATGCAGGACCGCCGCATACGCCTCGCGGGCGCCGTTGGCGTACCAGGTTTCCATGTCGACAAAGCCATCCAGCGCTTCGCTGACCAGCAGCGCACGCCACTGGTGCTCCTCATCGCGCTGTGCACCGCAATAGACGATACGTGGCACGCGCACACCAAGCTGCTCGAAGCTGTGCAGCGCATCCAGCTCACGCAGCACTGTCGGCCGGCCAAACGGGTGCAGCAGGCTGCGGTAGGTATGGCCGATCTGGCGCTTGGCATACAGCAGTTGGCCGCTGGCGTCGTTCAGGCGCTGCACTCCGCTTTCGCCACCGCGGCGCTGATTGGGCTCCTCGACCCACTCGCCCTGCTGCTGCCAGTAGAAATCGAACTGCGATTCACGGCCCTGAGTCACCACCATATTCTCTACCCCTTGCGTAATACGTAGACCCGCCACATGGCGTAGAGCGGCAGGAAATCCAGGCGCTCCTGGATACGAAAGCCGGCCGCAAGAAACTCCTGCTCAACTGTGTCAGCAGGTAACACGAAACGATTCTGGTAACTGTCCTTGTCAGGTCTGCTGTTGCGGCGCTTTTCCAGCTTTTTGCGCCGCCAGGCCTTGAAGTTGCCATCCACCCACAACGAAACGATCGCGCTGTCGCGGCTAACACGATGAAATTCCGAGAGAATCGTGCGCCGATGGCTGGCTTCACCGATGTGGTGAAACAGCCGCATGCAGAAAATGCTGTCTACCGCGTTGTCCGGCAGATCAATGGCGAAAGCAGAGGTCTGCAAGGGCCGTACCCGCGCGACTACGGCTGGCGGTTGCGCTGCACAGGCTGTCTCGATCATCGCCTTGGAGTTGTCTGCACCGATGATCACCCGATTGGCTTTTTCGGCCAGCAATGGCCAGAAACGCCCTGCCCCACTCGGCAGATCCAGCACCAGTCCAGGGTCGCCAGCCAGTGTCAGCGCACGCCGAGCCAACTGCTCGTCGCGCAGATGGGACAGCCGCCGGGCAAAACCGTTCTGGTGCTTGTAAAGGTAATCCTGCGCGTGTTGTCTGTCGTACTTCTCGGAAAATTCGAGTTTTATCGGGCTGCGCATCGGGCATCTCCTGAGCTGATGCGCGCAATTTAGAAAGACGCGCGTCGGGCTCAGGTGATGCAGATGTGAAAAACTTGTAAGCCTTTTCCTACGTCATTACAAGCGATTACCGATATCAGGCGATGTCGTCGGACGGCGTATTTACACCACCGGGACTAAGATCGACCTGGAAGCGGCAGCCATGTGGCGCCGTCGCAGTCAGCGTCACCTGCCAGCCCTGGTCGTCACAAATGCGCTGCACCAGCGACAGGCCCAAGCCCAGGCCTTCGCCACGACGTTCACCGCCGCGCACGAATGGCTTGAACATTTCTTCGCGCTGTTCTTCGGGGATGCCCACACCGCTATCCTCGACGCTGAAACCCTGGGCGTCGAGCGTCAAGCGGATGTAACCAGAATCGGTGTAGTGCGCTGCGTTGCGCAACAGGTTACCCATCACTGATTGCAGGAAGGTCGCGTTGTACAAGACCGGGCTGGCGTTGGCACGCCCGTCGTAATGCAAGGTCAGGCCCTTTTGCTCGATAGTGTCGTGCCAGACACCGATCAAGTCATCGCCGACTTCGCGCAGGCTGGCCCGCGAGGCCACGGCGCCCTCGTCATGCTGCGCCCGGGCGAGCATGAGGAAAGTCTTGACCAGCTCCTGCATCTCTTCGGTGGCGCGGGCGATGCGTTCCACTTGGGCCCGCGAACGGGTGTCCAGGCTCGGGTTCTCGATCAGCAGTTCACAGGAGGTCGCCAGGACCATCAATGGCGTGCGCAATTCATGACTGACGTCACTGGTAAACAGCCGCTCGCGATTGAGGGCATCGCGCAGACGGCCAAGCGTATCGTCGAACGCCACTGCCAGTTGCCCTACCTCGTCGGCGGCATAGTCCGGCGCCAGCGGCGGGGCCAGGCCCAGCAACTGGTCACGATGGCGCACCTGCCGTGCCAGGCGGATGACCGGCGCCATCACCCGGCGTGCCAGCAGCCAGCCGAGGAATACTGCCAGTACCAAGCTGAGCACAAAGCCTACCACCACCACTGCAAACAGCAGTCGCTCGCGCTCTTCGAAATCGCTCTGGTCCTGCAGCAGTACGTAACGGCGTCCGTCAACCACCTCGACCATCGCATGGTAGGAAAGCTGGTCGCGAAATACTTCATGAAAGCCAGGTTCGAGGTGATGCAGGTCCTTGGGTAGCTCGAAGTCATCGCGCCCGCCGCTGAAATAGAACAGCTGGTCGGGCCGTGGTCGATGGCTCCAGTCGCTGACGCTGTCCATGCGCAACAGGCGCTGCAGGTCTCCGCCAAGCACGGTTGAAATCAGCCGCTCCTCCACCAGATGTACGGTCGCCACGATGCCGAAGGCGAAGGCGCCTGCGACCAATGCACTCATCAAGGCAAAGGCGATGATGATGCGCTGGGCGAGGCTTTGCTTAAACTCCATCGCGACCCTCGGCGAGGCGGTAGCCAACGCCATGCACGGTGTGCAGCAGGGGCTTTTCGAACGGTTTGTCGATCACTTGGCGCAACTGGTGCACATGGCTGCGCAGGCTGTCGCTGTCGGGACAGTCATCGCCCCACAGGGCTTCTTCGAGAACTTCCCGGCGCAGTACGTGGGGGCTCTTCTGCATCAGTACCGCGAGCAGCTTGAGACCGACCGGGTTGAGTTTGAGCAGCTTGCCCTCGCGGGTGACCTCAAGGGTGTCGAGGTCGTAACTGAGGTCTGCCACCTGCAGCGTACGCCGGCCACCGCCCTGCGCGCGGCGCAGCACTGCTTCGATACGCGCCGCCAGCTCCGACAGCGCGAACGGCTTGAGCAGGTAGTCGTCGGCGCCCGAGCGAAAGCCCTGCAGACGATCATCGAGCTGATCGCGAGCCGTGAGCATTATCACCGGGGTATCGCGCCGGGCATCTTCGCGCAGGCGCTTGCACAGGGTGTAGCCATCAATGCCTGGCAGCATGATGTCGAGCACAATCAGGTCATAGTGCTCAGTTGCGGCCAGGTGCAAACCGGACAGACCGTCCTGGGCGCAATCGACCGTGTAGCCTTTCATACCCAGGTAGTCAGCCAGGTTGGCGAGGATATCGCGGTTGTCTTCAACCAAAAGAATGCGCATCGGTTTCTCCTGTGCGGCGCTTTCGCAGTGCGCGGCAGGCGCAGCTTACGGACATCGCTGGCGCGGCGCCAGCCTTGCCGGCTGATCACTGCTGCTGACATATTTTTCACCAAAACTTCACAGCGCAAATATAGCCCCAGGCAGACAATCGCCGCCTTTTTCTGCGCCTGGAGTCACCATGCCCCCCGCCGTCCGCCCGCGTCCGCTCAATCTGTGGTTATACCTGGGGATCCCCCTGGGCTGCGCACTCGCACTGCTGGTGCTCGAATCGACATCACTGGACATGTCCCTGGCCGCCCTCGCCTTTGATCCGGGCGCCAGGCAGTTCATCGGTCGCCACAGCTATGTCCTGGAAAACATCCTCCATGATGGGGTCAAGCAGGTGGTCATTGGCTTGGCACTGGTGGCGGTGCTGGCGTTTTTTGCCAGCCTGTTCTGGCAGCGGCTGTTTGCCTGGCGCAGAGAGCTGGGCTGCCTGGTACTGTCGCTGGGCCTGTCGACCAGCTTTGTCACCCCGCTCAAGGTTGCCACGGCGGTGCAATGCCCGTGGAGCCTTAGCCAGTTTGGCGGTGAGCAGACCTACAGCAAATTGCTCGAAGCCAGGCCGCAAACCGACAAACCCGGACGCTGCTGGCCCGGAGGCCATGCGGCGACCGGTTTTAGCCTGTTTGCGTTGTTTTTTGCCTTGCGTGATCGCCGACCGCGGTTAGCCCGAGGCGCTTTGCTGCTGGCGTTTACCCTCGGCAGCGTGCTGTCGCTTGGGCGGATGCTGCAGGGCGCGCATTTCTTTTCACACAATGCCTGGACAGCGGTGTTCTGCTGGTTGATCGGCCTGGCGTGTTACTACCTGGTGCTCTACCGTCCAAGCCTTTTCAGGCAAACGCGCTCTGTGTAGAGCGGCCTCGTGTTGCGAAAGGGTCGCGTACCGGCCCCAGATTCCCAGCTTCGCCGCTGAAATTGCCGGGCCAGCTCTGCTGGCCTTTCGCGACACAAGGCCGCTCCTACAGTCCGATGCCGTTCTAAGTACCCACAAAAAAGCCCCGCACTAGGCGGGGCTTTTCGGTACAGCAGGCGCTAAGGCAGGCTTACATCATGCCGCCCATGCCACCCATGCCGCCCATGTCTGGCATACCACCGCCAGCTGGCTTGTCTTCCGGAGCATCAGCAATCATCGCTTCGGTAGTGATCATCAGACCACCGATCGAAGCAGCGGCTTGCAATGCCGAACGGGTGACTTTGGCTGGGTCGAGGATACCCATTTCGATCATGTCGCCGTATTCACCGGAAGCGGCGTTGTAGCCGTAGTTGCCCGAACCCTGCTTGACCTTGTCGGCCACGACGCTTGGCTCGTCACCGGCGTTGGCAACGATCTGACGCAGTGGCGATTCAACCGCACGGCGCAGCAGAGCGATACCGACGTTCTGGTCTTCGTTGTCGCCTTTGAGGTCGATGATAGCGCTCAGAGCACGGACCAGAGCAACACCACCGCCAGGTACCACGCCTTCTTCAACGGCTGCACGGGTAGCGTGCAGGGCGTCTTCAACGCGGGCTTTCTTCTCTTTCATTTCAACTTCGGTGCCAGCACCGACCTTGATCACGGCAACACCGCCAGCCAGCTTGGCCAGACGCTCTTGCAGTTTTTCACGATCGTAGTCGGACGAAGTCTCTTCGATTTGAGCGCGGATTTGCTTAACGCGAGCCTGGATGTCGTCTTCAACACCAGCGCCATCGATGATGGTGGTGTTTTCTTTCGACAGGATGACGCGCTTGGCGTTACCCAGGTTTTCCAGGGTAGCCGATTCCAGCGACAGGCCGATCTCTTCGGAGATGACGGTACCGCCAGTCAGGACAGCGATGTCCTGCAGCATGGCTTTGCGGCGGTCGCCGAAGCCTGGTGCCTTGACCGCTGCAACCTTGACGATGCCGCGCATGTTGTTGACTACCAGGGTAGCCAGGGCTTCGCCTTCAACGTCTTCAGCAACGATCAGCAGTGGACGGCCGGCCTTGGCAACGGCTTCCAGAACTGGCAGCAGCTCACGGATGTTGGAGATCTTCTTGTCGACCAGCAGCAGCAGTGGGCCGTCGAGCTCGGCGACCATGGTGTCCGGCTTGTTGACGAAGTACGGCGACAGGTAGCCACGGTCGAACTGCATGCCTTCGACAACCGACAGTTCGTTTTCCAGGCCCGAGCCTTCTTCAACGGTGATGACGCCTTCTTTACCGACCTTTTCCATGGCTTCGGCGATGATTTCACCGATGGAGCTGTCGGAGTTGGCAGAGATGGTACCGACCTGAGCGATGGCCTTGGAATCGGAGCAAGGCTTGGACAGGTTCTTCAGTTCGGCAACGATGGCGATGGTGGCCTTGTCGATGCCGCGCTTCAGGTCCATCGGGTTCATGCCGGCAGCGACGGCTTTCAGGCCTTCGTTGACGATGGCTTGAGCCAGAACGGTCGCAGTGGTGGTGCCGTCACCGGCAGCGTCGTTGGCCTTGGAAGCAACTTCCTTGACCAGCTGAGCGCCCATGTTCTCGAAAGCGTCTTTCAGTTCGATTTCTTTGGCAACCGATACACCGTCTTTGGTGATGGTTGGCGCGCCGAAGCTCTTGGCCAGGACAACGTTACGGCCTTTCGGGCCGAGGGTGGCTTTGACAGCGTCAGCCAGAACGTTGACACCAACGAGCATTTTCTTGCGGGCGGAATCGCCGAATTTTACGTCTTTAGCAGCCATGATCGTTTAATCCTTGAAATACTTTGGAGTAACGGGAAGTCGGGAAAAATCAGCCTTCGACGACAGCGAGAATCTCGTTCTCAGCCATCACCAGCAGATCTTCGCCATCGACTTTCACGGTGTTGCTGCCCGAGTACGGGCCGAAGACCACTTTGTCACCCACTTTCACGGCCAGCGCGCGAACTTCGCCGTTGTCCAGGATGCGACCGGTACCGACGGCAACGATTTCACCGCGGTTTGGTTTTTCAGCGGCCGAACCTGGCAGAACGATACCGCCAGCGGTTTTCGATTCTTCTTCGCTGCGGCGGATTACGACGCGGTCATGCAGAGGACGAAGCTTCATTGTCGATCTCTCCCAATTAGTGGTTTTCATCGGCCGGTGTCGAGACCGGCGGGTTGATGCATTCCGGCGTTGCCGGTAGGGGCCCGCATTCGGCGAACCCCTTTGTCTTGTCTGGCGTTGCCACCAGAAACCTTGCGGTGACCACATAGATGAGGCCGAGCGAAACGATTACAAGGGCTTACCTGTGAAATTTTTTTCAACAGCTACCCGCGCAAATGCAAACGGCCCCGTACGGGGCCGCTTTGCACACAAACTGGACAAGGTTACTGATCGCGACGCTGGTACTCGCCTTCGATCACGTTTGGCCGGTGGCCACCCTCGGGCGGCCGTGCTGCGAATGGATCATCCTGGAATGCACGCTGCCGCATTGCCTGCGCCTCAGCCCGCTGACGCAACTTGCGCGCGGCAAAATGACGGGTGAACGGCATCAGGCAGATCAGGCCGAGCACGTCACTGATGAAGCCCGGAATCAGCAACAGCACGCCTGCCACTGCCAGCATCAGGCCCTGGAACATGTCTTCAGCGGGCAACTCGCCTCGCTGCAGACTCTCGCGGGCACGCAGTGCGGTGGCGATACCGGCCACCCGCATCACCAGCAAGCCCAACGCGGAGCCGCCGATGATCAGCAGCAACGCCGGAAAGAAACCGATCGCGGCGCTGACTTTGACGAACACGAACAGCTCGAGCACCGGAAACAGCAGCAACAACAATAAAAAAACACGCATCAAGGGTTCCTCGACGGAAGACAACCTTCCACTAGGACAACACATGGATGCGCAAGGTCGCTATTTCAACCCTGAGTTTCATCCACAGTCGGCCATTTGGCGGCGCGAGCCAGCAATACCAAGGCCTCGCGCACTTGTGTCGGCGTATTGCAAGTCTTCGGGAAGGGCAGCCAATAGATAGCCTGACCAATGCGCAGATGCAGCCCTTCGCCGTCGATACCTGCCAATTCAGCGACAGGCGTATCTGGCAGATCGCTCAGGGCGACATAGTGAGCGATGGCCGCTGCGTGGTCGCGGTTCATGTGTTCGACCATGCTGGCCTCGGCGGCGCCGGCAAACGGGTTGGCCATTGTCACCTGATCGAGCCAGTGAATCGCACCAAAACCGCCAATGTAGCGATGGCGTACCGGCTGCAGGCGCCAGAAGTCGAAGTCATGGGCCTTGTGGTAATTGGCGGCGTCCGGGAAGTAGCGGTAGTAGCGAGCCGCCGCCGCTTCGATGGCTCCGCCGTCGGTCAGCTTGTGCGCCTCGGCCATCACCGTCAGCCGGCCGACAGCCTGCACATCGAGCGCCTCGCGCTCGCCCACCAGCAACGAGCACTTGGGGTCTTTCTGCAGATTGTGGGTATGCTGGGCGATGCGGCTGATCAGGATCAGCGGCTGACCCTCGGCATCCAGGCAGTACGGCACAACCGAGCCGAACGGGAAGCCGGGCATCGACTTGGAATGAGTCGAGAGGACGCCGCGGTATTCCTTGAGCAGGAGTTCGCGGGCGGGACGAAGGGCGGTGTTGGTAACGACGTTACTCACAACAGATGCTCCTGGCGGCAGGCGGGTCAGCTGACAAGATAAGCATTTATCAGCCGTGACCGCCACGCCAGAAGTGCAACAGAGCGGTTTTACCAGGCGACGCCAAAGCCCGCTGTGTAGCGGGTCTTGTCCAGGTCACTGTTGCTGGTGCCCTGGATCATTTCCTTCTCGGCCTTGAGATTGAGCGAGGCCCACTCGGTGACCTTGTAGCGCAGGCCGACTTCGGCATCCAGCGAGTAATCGGCAACCCCACCCAGCGGTTTGCCCAGTTCACCATTGGTGAACAGTTGGACGTTCTTGCCGATCAGGTAGCGGGTGTAATCCCACTTCATGGCAGCCGAGTAGAAATTGTCCTTGCCGCCATCGCGGTACTGATAGTCGGTGCGGTTGAGCAGCGAGCCGAGCGAGAACGCCCCCAGCTCGTCGTCCCAGAACTGGTAGCCCGGGCCGGTACCGACCGTGCGCTGGCGGGCCAGGTCTTCAATATGATCACGCTTGTACTCGAGACGTCCCTGCCAAAACCACTTGTCGGTGATGAAGCGGTCAAGCGCGTATTCACCACTCCAGTTGTTGGTGGTGGTGACGTCGTCCTTGCTCTCGCGGTTGTATTCGCCCTGGGCGTTGTGCCGCCAGCGGCCATGACGCGCGGAGGTCTTGAAACCGACATCGTAATCGTCGGTGTCGTTTTCGGCGCGCTTGAAGTCCATGGCCAGGTCGACGTTACCTTTCCAGACCAGATCCTCGACTACTGGCCGCGGCTTCATGATCTGCTCAATGCTGGCCAGCTCGACGGTTTTCGGCGCCTCGCCATTGGCCAGGGTCACTTTGCCCGGCTCAGCTGCCTGCAGCGACTTGGCCCTTTCGCCGGTGTAGGCATCCTGTTTGACCAACAGCTCCTGATCGCTTTCGAGGGTCTGTACCTGTTTCCAGTCCAGCGCGATGGAGCCACCATAGGGCGTTTCCAGCAGCAGCTTGCCGCCATCGAAAACTTTGATCTTGCCACTGAGCTTGTCACCGTTCTTCATCCAGACGGTGTCGGCGAACGCTGGGGTACACAGGGAAGCGGCGAGAAGGCAGAGCAAGGTTCTAGAATACATAAGCTGACTACGGGCTCGGTTTGCGGAAAAAAGCCGGGCATTATCCAGATACGCGCGACCAGAGCAAGGACAGACCAAACCGATGCCAATGAGTTCAACTCTCATCTATAAGCCACTTCGCCGGCAATCTCGCCGATCGCCGGGCTACGCCTGATGTCTGGCGCTGCACGTCTTTCGGCAGAGGATGCCGAAGCCCGACGAACGGCACTCTATACCGCCCTCGGGCAAGTGCCCGAGGGTAAGGTCGTCAGTTATGGCCAATTGGCGGATTTGGCTGACCTTGGCCGGGCCGCACGCTGGGTCGGGCGGACGCTGGGCCAACTGCCGCAGGGCAGCCGCCTGCCCTGGCACCGGGTGATCGGCGCGAGTGGTCGATTGAGCCTGCAGCCGGGCACACCTTCAGGCGACGAACAACGCGCTCGGCTACGCGCCGAAGGCGTCAATGTAGCCAATAATCGTGTGGATATGTTGCGCCATGGCTGGCGCCCGATGGAGCACAGCGGTTAGAGTGCGCGCTTTGTTTTCGTAACCTTGAGGCAGATGTTGGCCCATGCCCCGTAAAACCTGGCGCGCTGCGCTCGCTGCCTATGCCAGCCCGTCAACTCTGGTGCTGTTGCTGCTGGGCTTCGCTGCCGGCCTGCCCTACATGCTGGTATTTTCAACCCTTTCAGTGTGGCTGCGCGAGGCCGGTGTGGCCCGCGAGACAATTGGCTATGCCAGCCTGATCGGCCTGGCCTATGCCTTCAAGTGGGTCTGGTCGCCACTGCTCGACCAGTGGCGCCTGCCGCTGCTCGGCGGGCTTGGCCGACGTCGCTCCTGGCTGCTGTTGTCGCAAGTACTGGTGGTCATCGGCTTGGTCGGCATGGGCCTGTGCGATCCGCAAAAACACCTGTCCTGGCTGATCGCCCTGGCGGTGCTGGTGGCCTTCGCCTCGGCAACGCAGGACATCGCCGTCGACGCCTACCGCCTGGAAATCGCCGATGACCAGCGCCAGGCTGCGCTTGCCGCCAGCTACATGGCCGGCTACCGGGTTGCCGCCCTGCTGGCTACTGCCGGCGCGCTGTTCTTCGCTGAATGGTTCGGCTCCACTGGCTTCAGCTATCTGCACCAGGCTTGGACCGGCACCTATGTGCTGTTCGGCGTGATCATGCTACCCGCCGTGTTCACCACGCTGATCATGCGCGAACCGCCAGTGCCGCTGCGCACGCAGCTGTCGGCTGCTCGCTATGGCTTGAGCCACCAGTTGGCGTCAGTGTTCGTCCTGATCATTCTGCTGGTGTCGGTGCCGGCCAGCTTCACCCAGTTGTACAACACCGACTGGGCCAGCGTGGTGCTTGGCGACTCTACCGTAGTGCAACTGGTGCTGGAGGACCGCGCCTTCATGCGCCTGGTCCTCTACGCGCTGTTGACCTGGGCCTGTCTGTCATCGCTCGGCCGCCGTGGCCTGGCGCCGGTGCTGACGCCGGTGAACGACTTCATCGCCCGCTATCGCTGGCAGGCGTTGCTGCTGCTCGGGCTGATCGCTACCTATCGCATGTCCGACACGGTGATGGGCGTGATGGCCAACGTGTTCTACATCGACATGGGCTTCACCAAGGACCAGATCGCCAGCGTCAGCAAGATCTTCGGCCTGATCATGACCCTGCTTGGCGCCGGCGCCGGCGGTTTGCTGATCGTGCGTTTCGGTATCATGCCGATCCTGTTCATCGGCGGCGTTGCCTCGGCCAGCACCAACATCCTGTTCCTGATGTTGGCCGACATGGGGCCGAACGTGGAGATGCTGGTGGTCACCATCTCGCTGGACAACTTCAGTTCCGGGATGGCCACTTCGGCGTTCGTTGCCTACCTGTCGAGCCTGACCAACCTGAAGTTCTCGGCCACCCAATACGCCCTGCTGAGCTCGATCATGCTGCTGTTGCCGCGGCTGATCGGGGGGTACTCAGGTGTAATCGTGGAGAAGTTTGGCTACCACGACTTCTTCCTGATTACCGCGCTGCTGGGCGTGCCTACGTTGATCCTGATCCTCCTGCAGTGGCGCCAGGAGGCACGGCGCGGCAAGCTGGAGCCGGTGCCCGGCCCTACCCCGGACCAGCCTTAGTCGAACGTTGCGCCGCTGTCGCCTGCACAGGCACAGCGGCGCCCGCTTCACTGCGCGACGGTCGCGCCAGCGTCCTTGCCACCCACCACAAACCACAGCGGCAGCAGCGCCAGCGCCCCGGCTATACCGGCGAGGACGGCGAAGTGCAGCAAGCTGGCGCCAGCACCAATCATCGCCAGCAGCGCGCCACCCAGACCCAATACGGCAATGGTGATCATGCCGAGCATGGCTGAAACCAGGCCCTTGCTCTGCTCGCTGGCGAACAAGGTCATGCGGTACAGCACGGCATTGGCCACGCCCAGCCCCAGCGCATACAGGGTCATACCCGCCACCACGCTGGTAACCGACGGCCACAGCCAGGTAGCCAGCATCATCAGGCCCAACCCCGCCAGATACGGCCAAAGTGCGCCGCGCACCAGCGCAGGCAATGGGTAGCGCTCAGCGATGCTGTTGATGATTAGATTGCCCGCGATCAAGCCACCGAACACCGGCAGTTGCCACAAGGCATAGGCCATCTTGCTCAGGCCCTCGTCGTGAATCAGCAGTACCGGCGACAGGCCGATCCAGCCGATCAGCGGCAAGCCGACCAGGCCCAGCGCAGCGCTGCCGGCGACGAAGCGACGATTGCTCAGCAACTGGCCATAACCAGACAACAGCGGCAGCAGGTGAATCGGCGTGAACGGCAGGCGGGTACCGTCGCGGCGCTCGACGCCGAGGGTTTCCGGCATGAAGCGATACAGCAGCCCGAGGGTCAGCAGAGCACCCACGGCAAAAGCCAAGAACAACCAGCGCCAGTCCAGCCACTGCAGCATCAGCGTGCCCACCAGCGGCCCAAGCAAGGGCGAAAGCAAGGCGATATTGGCCAGCAAGGCCATCATGCGTACGGCATCGGCCTCGCTGAAAGCCTCGTTCAATGCTGGGTAGCTGACGGTGACGACAAAGCCCAGGCCGATCCCCTGCAACAGCCGCAGCAGGTTGAACAGGCCGATGTCATGCACCCAGAAGGTCGCCATGCAGGCCACACCAAAGATCACGCAGCCAGCGAGCAGCAAGGGCCGCCGGCCATAGCGGTCGGCCAGCGGGCCGATCAGCCATTGCAGGACCACCCCACCCAGCAGGTACAGGTTCAGCGCGTGCGGGATAAATTCCGGACTGGCGTTCATCTCGGTGACCACATCCGGCATAGCCGGCATGACCGCATCGCTGGCCAGGTAGGTGAGCAGCTCGAACAAGGCCAGGGTCAGACCAAACAGCAAGGCACGGGCCGGGGTGATATACAGCAGTGGTTTCATGGCAGACATCAATGGATACGAAAGGGGTCAGGTTATATGCCAGAAATGGCACGCCCTGGCTGTGAACAAGTGTAAGGGTGCGCCAAACAAAACGCGGGCTTGCCCGCGAATGTCCAGCGCCAGCAACATCGTTGCGGCGGGTACATCCGCGGAACAAGCCCGCGCAGTTACAGCGAACGCGGTTTACTGCGCGGCAGTCTCCTGCACCACGCGGATCACCCGTTGCGGGAACGGGATATCGATCCCTTCTGCCTTGAGCCGGTCGCGCGTGTGCTCGTTGAGCATGAACATCACGTCCCAATAGTCGGCCGTTTTCGTCCACAGACGCAGAGACACAGTGATCGAGCTGTCGCCCAGGGTCGAGATCACCGCCTGCGGCGCCGGGTCGGGCAGCACGCGCGGGTCCTTGGCCAGCTCCAGCAGCACGTTGCGCGCCTTCTGCAGGTCAGCTTCGTAATCAACGCCCACATCGAACACCACCTTGCGCGTCGGCTGACGGTTGGTGTTGGTGATGATGCCATTGGACAAGCTGCCGTTGGGCATGATCACGGTCTTGTTGTCACCGGTGCGCAGCACCGTGTGGAAGATCTGGATGCTGTCGACAGTACCGCTGACGCCTTGCGCCTCGATCCAGTCGCCGATGCGGAACGGGCGGAACAGCAGGATCAGCACACCACCGGCGAAGTTGGCCAGGCTGCCCTGCAACGCCAGGCCAATGGCCAGGCCGGCAGCACCGATGGCCGCGACGAACGAGGTCGTCTCGATGCCGATCATCGAAGCGACGCTGACCAGCAGCAATATCTTCATGATGATATTGGCCAGGGTGCTGATGAAGCCCTGCAAGGCCAGGTCGGCATTGCGCAGCCCAACCAGCTTGCCCAGGCGGGCGCTGAGCTTGTTGGTAATCCACCAGCCAACCGCCAGGGTCAGCAGCGCCAGCAGCAGGCGGCTGCTGTATTGCATGATCAACGGCAGCCAGGTTTGCGATTGGCGAACCAGTTGATCGACCTCATTGGTCAAATCCATAACTTTCTCCTGATGCCAAACGGCATGTACACAGTGAAGCAGGCCGCAGACAGGCCGCGGCGAGGAGCCCCATGGACCTCAGTGTGGCAATGGGGTTCCTGCGGCCAGGTCAATCGCGGAAGTTGTTGAACTGCAGCGGCATGTCGAATTCCTTGGCGCGCAGTGCAGCGATCGCTTCTTGCAAGTCGTCACGCTTCTTGCCGGTGACGCGTACCTGTTCGCCCTGGATGGCGGCCTGGACCTTGAGCTTGGCGTCTTTGATGTGGGCGACGATCTTCTTCGCCAGCTCCTTGTCGATGCCTTCGCGGAAGGTCGCTTCCTGTTTCATTTCCTTGCCCGAGGCATAGGCGTCCTTGACCTCGAGGCACTTCACTTCGATCTTACGTTTGACCAATGCGCTGCGCAGGATCTCGACCATCGCCTCGAGCTGGAACTCGGCCTCGGCGGTCATCAGCACGGTCTGGTCCTTTTCCTTGAATTCGAAGCTACCCTTACCTTTGAGGTCGTAGCGGCGGTCCAGCTCCTTGATGGCGTTGTCGACTGCGTTCTGCACTTCGTGCTTGTCCAGTTCCGATACCACGTCGAACGAAGGCATGGTTGTTCTCCAATATGAAAGCGCCGCGCTCAGCGTGAAGATGGAGCGCGCAGGGTTTGATGGTTAAAATGCGGGACACATTATAACGGGTTGCGAAACGTAGATGAGCAGCACCTGGCATATTCTCGGCGCCGGCAGCCTGGGCAGCCTCTGGGCCTGCCGGCTGGCCCGTGCGGGCAAGGCGGTCCGTTTGATCCTGCGCGACCCGCAGCGTCTGGCGGCGTACCAGGCCGTCGGCGGCCTGAGCTTGATCGAGCAAGCGCACAGCAGCTTTTTTGCCATCCCCGCCGAAGCCGATGAAGCGCACGCGCCGATTCATCGCTTGTTGGTGGCCTGTAAAGCCTACGATGCCGCCCCTGCCCTGGCCAGGCTGGCCCCTCGTCTGGCTGCGGGCGCCGAGCTGATTCTGTTGCAGAACGGCCTTGGCAGCCAGGACGAGGTGGCCGATCAGGTGCCCCATGCGCGCTGTATCTTTGCCTCCAGTACCGAAGGCGCGTTTCGTCCGGCGGACTGGCAGGTGCAGTTTGCCGGGCATGGCTTCAACTGGTTGGGCGACCCGCTCAACCCCGCCCCGGCCGAGTGGTTCAGTGACCTCGAGGAGGCCGGCATCCCCGCCCAGTGGACGGTGGATATTCTCAGCCGGCTGTGGCGCAAGCTGGCCCTGAACTGCGCGATCAACCCGCTGACCGTACTGCACGACTGCCAGAACGGTGGCCTGCTCGAGCACTTGAGTGAGGTGGATGCGCTGTGCGCCGAGCTGGCGCAACTGCTGCACTGCTGCGGCCAGCCGCAAGCGGCCGAGGGCCTGAACGAAGAAGTACAGCGGGTGATTCTGGCGACTGCAGCCAATTATTCTTCCATGTATCAAGACGTGCGCCATGGCCGCCGCACCGAGCTGCATTACCTGCTCGGCTACGCCTGCCGCGCCGCCCACCGCCATGGCCTGGCCCTGGTGGAGCTGGAACACCTGCGCCAGCGATTGGTCGATAACCTGCAGGCACGCGGCCTGCCCAGTGACTGATCGCTGCCCTCTGACCCGAATACGGACACTGCCTTGCCCATGAAACTGTGCCAACGCCTGGACAACCTCCCGGTCGGGCAGAAACTGCTTGCGGCCCTGCTGGTACTGCTGATCACCATCCTGCTGGTGGCCAACCTGACCTTTATCAGCGCGGCCTACTGGATCACCCAGGAAAGCATGGCGCCACAGGCGCTGCAAACCATCGGCAGGCTGGTCGCCAACCCGCAGCTGTCGGCCCGCGCCGGTGATTCCAGCGATAACGCCAACGCCCTGCTCAAGGAACTCGACAGCTACACCCCACTGCGCGCCGCAGCGGTCTACGGCAGCGACGGGCGCATGCTCGCGCAACTGCAGCATGGCGAACCGCTGGCCCTGCCCAAGCGCTATCGCAACATCGACGGTTGGCGTCTGATGGAGTTTCGCAGCACTCAACTGATTCGCCTGCCGCGTCCGGGCAACCCGCCGGCGTTTCTCCTTCTGGTAGCCAGCAGCGAGCTGCCGACCGCGTTCTACACCGGCACGCTGACCGCCAGCCTGGCGATTCTGGTGTTCAGCATCCTGCTCTGGCTGGTGATCGCCCGGCAGATCAAACGGCTGATCACTCAGCCGATCAACCAGCTCGAAGAACTCAGCCGCCAGGTCACCCGCGAAGAGAGCTATGCCCTGCGCGCGCAACGTGGCAACGACGATGAGATCGGCAGCCTGGCCAACGCTTTCAATACCATGCTGTCGCGCATCGAAGCCCGCGAGCAGCAACTCAAACGTACCCGTGACGAATTCCAGACGGCCTACGACCAGGCCCAGGGCCTGGCCGAAGAAACCCGCCACACCAATCGCAAACTGGAGCTGGAAGTCCAGGTGCGCAGCAAGATCGAGAAAAAACTCACCGGCTTTCAGAATTACCTCAACAGCATCATCGACTCCATGCCCTCGGCGCTGATCGCACTGGACGAACAGCTGTACGTGACCCAATGGAACCAGGAAGCCACCGCGCTCTCCGGGACGCGTCTGGATGAGGCGCTGAACCAACCTATTTTCATCGCCTTCGAGCCGCTTAAGCCGTTTCTGCCGCAGCTCAAGGACACCGTCGAAAAACATCGGGTGGCGAAGATCGAGCGGGTCACCTGGCACAAGGACGACGACGCCCGCCACTACGCCCTGACCTTCTACCCACTGACCGGTGGTGGCGGCCGTGGCGTGGTGATCCGCATCGACGACATCACCCAGCGCATATCGCTGGAAGAAATGATGGTGCAGTCGGAAAAGATGCTCTCCGTGGGGGGCCTGGCCGCAGGCATGGCGCATGAGATCAACAACCCGCTCGGGGCGATCCTGCACAACGTGCAGAACATCCGTCGACGGCTGTCACCCGAGCTGCCACGCAATCAGGAGCAGGCAGAAGAACTGGGCATCGACCTGCCCCAGATCAGCCGTTATCTGGACAGCCGCGAAGTACCGCAGCTGCTCGACGGCATCCAGCAGGCCGGCGCCCGCGCGGCCAAGATCGTCACCCACATGCTCAGCTTCAGCCGTCTCAGCAATCGCCAGCTGGCCCCCTGCAGCCTGCCCGCGCTGATCGACCAGGCGGTGGAAATTGCCGGCAACGACTTCGATCTGGCAATTGGTTTCGACTTCAAGGGCCAGGCCATCGTCCGCCAGTTCGACCCGCAACTGGGGCCGGTGCCATGCACCGCCAACGAGCTTGAACAAGTACTGCTCAACCTGTTGAAGAACGCCGCCCAGGCGATCCACCTGCGCCCGCAACCGAGCGAGCCAGGCCGTATCATCCTGCGCACTCGGCTCAATCCGCCGTGGGCGGAAATTCAGGTCGAGGACAACGGCATCGGCATGCCCGAAGCGGTGCGCAAGCGTACCTTCGAGCCGTTCTTCACCACTAAGGAGATCGGCCAGGGCACAGGCCTGGGCCTATCGGTTTCGTATTTCATCATCACCAACAACCACAAGGGGCAGATGGAGGTGCAGTCCTCGCCCGGCCAGGGCACCTGCTTTACCCTGCGCCTGCCCCTCGGCTCGCCCGTGCCTGCTGCACCGGCCACTACGGAGACATGACATGGGCTTTCGCCTGTCGAAAATCTACACCCGCACCGGTGACAAAGGCGAAACCGGCCTTGGCGACGGCCGCCGCGTGCCCAAGGACCACCCTCGGATCGAGGCGATTGGCGAGGTCGACACCCTCAACAGCCAACTCGGTGTGCTGCTGGCAGGGCTGAGTGAGGCCGGGCTGAGCGAGTTGAGCGAGGTGCTCGCGCCTTGCCAGCACCGCTTGTTCGACCTTGGTGGCGAGCTGGCAATGCCTAGTTATCAGGCGCTGAACCAGGCTGAAGTCAAGCGCGTGGAAGCAGCCATCGACCTCTGGAACGACGAACTTGGGCCGCTGGAAAACTTCATCCTGCCCAGCGGCTCGGCCTTGATTGCACAAGCCCACGTGTGCCGCAGCCAGGCGCGCACCGCCGAGCGCCGCTGCCAGGCGCTGAATGCGCTGGAGCCGCTGGAAGGGGTTGGCCTGGCGTATATCAATCGGGTGTCGGATTTGCTGTTTGTTGCAGCGCGTATCATTGGCCGCCGTCAGGGCGTTGCAGAAGTGCTGTGGCAGGCGGCGAAAAAGCCTGAGGCTTGATCCTGCTATCCAGCTGAACGGGGGCGCAGGCACGCCCCGATTCATGCCAGCTTAAAGCTCAGGCCAGAACGCGCGGATACCCGCCACACCTTGGGCGCCTGCCTGCCAGGCACGCTCACGGTCGGCAGCGCTGACGCCGCCCAGCAAGAACACCGGGAAGCTGACGCTGTCGATCAACGCCGCGGCCTGCTCCCAACCCAATGGCAGTGCATCGGGGTGGGTCTGAGTCGCCTGGACTGGCGACAGAGTGACGAAGTCGACCCCCATCTGCGCCGCCAGGGCCAACTCTTCGGCATTGTGGCAAGACGCTGCCAACCAACGATGCTCCGGGAACGGCCGGCCCTTGGCGGCGTACTTGCGCAATTGCGCGGCGGTCAGGTGCCAGCCGGCCGAGGGGAAGTCGCCCAACCATTCCAACGGACCTTTGAGCATCAGTTGGGCTTTGCCCGCACACAGTCCAGCCGCATCTACCGCGACATCACGGTACTTGGGGTCGTACATGTCCGGCGCGCGCAGCTGAACCAGCTTGATACCGTTGGCCACAGCCTTCTGGATACCGCGCAACATCGGCGGCACTTCGAGGCCATCAGGGGTGATCAAGTACTGATCCGGCAAGCGTGCAGCGGCGACGATGGGCTTGTTTGCCGCAGGGAACTCGTACTGGTGCAGGTCACGCGGCGCGACCCATTCCAGCGGCTGACCTTCGGCGCCATGCGGCTCGCCGCTAAATGCATCGACCTCACGCACATCGAGCAGGATTTGCTTGTCCGGGTAGTCATGGCTGATCTTGATCAGCGGGCGTGATCCGCTGACCTCGATACCAAGCTCCTCGCGCAGCTCACGGGCCAGCGCTGCTTCGACGCTTTCACCGGCCTCGACCTTGCCCCCGGGAAACTCCCAAAGGCCGCCCTGATGCTGGCTATCGGCGCGACGGGCGATGAGGACCCGCCCGTCGCCACCGCGGATAACCGCCGCTACTACATGAATCCGCTGCACCTTGTACCCTCCGTTGCTGCGTCAGGCGCCCCGGCCAGTGGCCAGACCAGGGCGCAGGCCAATGATCAGGTCCGGTATTCGGCGTTGATCTTGACGTACTCGTGGGACAGGTCGGTGGTCCAGATGGTCTCGCTGCACTGGCCGCGACCCAGCTCGATACGAATAGTGATCTCTTCTTCGGCCATGACCTTGGAGCCTTGCTCTTCGGTGTAACTTGGGCTGCGCCCGCCTTTGCTGGCGATGCACACGTCACCGAGGAAAACGTCGATCAGGCTGACGTCCAGCTCAGGCACGCCAGCCCGGCCGACGGCAGCGAGGATACGGCCCCAGTTGGGATCGGAGGCGAACAGCGCGGTCTTGATCAGCGGCGAATGCGCCACGGCGTAACCGACGTCGAGGCATTCCTGGTGATTGCCACCACCGTTGACCTGCACGGTGACGAACTTGGTCGCGCCTTCGCCATCACGGACGATCGCCTGGGCTACTTCCATGCACACTTCGAACACTGCTTGCTTCAAGGAGTCGAACAGCTCGCCCTTGGCTTCGGTCACTTCAGCGACCTTGGCCTGGCCGGTGGCAATCAGCATGCAGCAGTCGTTGGTCGAAGTGTCGCCATCGATGGTGATGCGGTTGAACGACTTGTTGGCGCCGTCGAGGATCAGATCCTTGAGCACCGCCGGAGCGACCTTGGCGTCGGTAGCGATGTAGCCAAGCATGGTCGCCATGTTCGGGCGAATCATGCCGGCGCCTTTGCTGATGCCGGTGACGGTGATGGTCTGGCCATCGAACTGGAACTGACGGCTGGCACCCTTGGGCAGGGTGTCGGTGGTCATGATGCCGGTAGCGGCTTCAGCCCAGTGATTTTCCGAAAGGTTGTCCAGTGCAGCCTGCAGCGCGGCCTCGATCTTCTCGACCGGCAGCGGCTCACCGATCACACCGGTGGAGAACGGCAGCACCGCCTGGGCGTCAACGCCGGTCAGCTCGGCCAGTTTGGCACAGGTGCGCTCAGCGGCGGCCAGGCCTGGTGCGCCGGTACCGGCGTTGGCATTGCCGGTATTGGTCAGCAGGTAACGCACGGTGCCCTGCACGCGTTGCTTGGCGAGGATCACCGGCGCCGCGCAGAACGCGTTGAGGGTGAACACGCCAGCCACGCTGGAGCCTTCGGCGCAGCGCATTACCACGACGTCCTTGCGCCCAGGGCGCTTGATGCCCGCCGAAGCGATGCCAAGTTCAAAACCGGGAACCGGGTGCAGAGTGGGCAAAGGACCAAGACCAACAGCCATTAGAGCGCTCCTAGATAAAAAACAGATAGGTTCCATGAAACAAAGCCGCCCCAACTGACACCTTTACGGTGCCTGTAGGAGCGGCCTTGTGTCGCGATGGGCTGCAAAGCAGCCCAAAAATCTCAAGCCAGCAGCGGCCTTAGATCACTCGCATCACTCGCATCACTCGCATCACTCAATGGTGCCGTGGCAATGCTTGAACTTCTTGCCCGAACCACACCAGCATGGCTCATTACGACCCAGCTTCTGGTCATTGCGAACCGGCGCGGCGGCAACGGCGACTTCAACGCCCTCTTCGCTCAGCTGCTCGCTTTCCAGGCCTGGTGCCGGAGCATGTTCAAACTGCATACGCTGGGCCAGCTCTTCGGCGTCGCGACGCAGGCGGGCTTCTTCTTCGATCGGGTCTTCGCGGCGAACCTGTACGTGCGACAGCACACGGATGGCGTCGCGTTTGATCGAATCGAGCAGTTCCTGGAACAGCGTGAACGACTCGCGCTTGTACTCCTGCTTCGGGTTCTTCTGCGCATAACCACGCAGGTGAATGCCGTGACGCAGGTGATCCATGGTCGACAGGTGGTCTTTCCACAGGTCATCCAGCACGCGCAGCAGGATCTGCTTCTCGAAGGTGCGCAGAGCCTCTTCGCCGGCCTGATCTTCTTTCTCGGTGTATGCGCTGGTGATCTCGCTCAGGAGCTTCTCACGCAGGGTTTCTTCGTACAGGTGGTCGTCTTCATCCAGCCATTGCTGGATCGGCAGCTTGATCGCGAAATCGCTGGCCAGCGCCGCTTCGAGACCGGCCACATCCCACTGCTCAGGCAGCGATTGCGGCGGAATGTGCTGGCTGATGGTGGTATCGAGGACTTCCTTACGGAACTCTTCGATGGTGCCGCCCAGGTCCTGCGCAGCCAGCAGGCTGTTGCGCATGTGGTAGATCACCTTGCGCTGTTCGTTGGCCACGTCATCGTATTCGAGCAGTTGCTTACGAATATCGAAGTTGCGCCCTTCGACCTTGCGCTGAGCTTTTTCGATGGCGTTGGTCACCATGCGGTGCTCGATGGCTTCACCGGACTGCATGCCCAGGGCCTTCATGAAGTTCTTCACCCGGTCAGAGGCAAAGATGCGCATCAGGCTGTCTTCCAGCGACAGGTAGAAGCGGCTCGAACCCGGGTCACCCTGACGACCGGAACGGCCACGCAGCTGGTTGTCGATGCGGCGCGACTCGTGGCGCTCGGAGGCGATCACGTGCAGGCCGCCGGCCTCGATCACTTGCTGATGACGCTTCTGCCAGTCGGCCTTGATGTGCGCAATCTGCTCGGCAGTCGGGTTTTCGAGTGCCGCGACTTCCGACTCCCAATTGCCGCCCAGAAGGATGTCGGTACCACGGCCGGCCATGTTGGTGGCGATGGTCAAAGCGCCTGGCGCACCGGCCTGGGCAATGATCTCGGCTTCTTTTTCGTGGTACTTGGCGTTGAGCACCTTGTGCTCGATGCCTTCCTTGTTGAGCAATGCCGACATGTGCTCGGAGGTCTCGATGGTCGCCGTACCGACCAATACTGGACGCCCGCTGGACATGCTTTCCTTGATGTCGGCAATGATCGCCAGGTACTTCTCTTCGGCGGTCAGGTACACCAGGTCGTTGAAGTCTTTACGCGCCAACGGCTTGTTCGGCGGAATGACCATCACGTTGAGGTTGTAGATCTGAGCGAATTCGAACGCTTCGGTGTCTGCAGTACCGGTCATGCCGGACAGCTTGTTGTACAGACGGAAGTAGTTCTGGAAGGTGGTCGAAGCCAGGGTCTGGCTTTCGGCCTGGATGTTCAGGTTTTCCTTCGCTTCGATGGCCTGGTGCAGGCCCTCGGAGAGACGACGACCCGGCATGGTCCGACCGGTGTGCTCGTCGATCAGCAGCACCTGACCGTCCTGGACAATGTACTCGACGTTGCGGTGGAACAGCTTGTGCGCGCGCAGGCCGGCATAGACGTGGGTCAGCAGGCCCAGGTTGTGCGCCGAATAGAGGCTCTCGCCTTCAGCCAGCAAGCCGGCCTGGGTGAGCATCTCTTCGATGTACTGGTGGCCGGCTTCGTTGAGCTCGACCTGACGGCTCTTCTCATCGATCGAGAAGTGGCCTTCCTGGGTGACCTGGCCTTCGACTTCTTCAATGTGCTGGGTCAGCTGCGGGATCAGGCGGTTGATTTCGATATACAGCTTGGAGCTGTCTTCAGCCTGGCCGGAGATGATCAGCGGGGTCCGCGCTTCGTCGATCAGGATCGAGTCGACTTCGTCGATCACGGCGAAGTTCAGCTCACGCTGGAACTTCTCGTCGACACTGAAGGCCATGTTGTCGCGCAGGTAATCGAAGCCGAATTCGTTGTTGGTGCCGTAGGTGATGTCGGCAGCATAGGCGGCGCGCTTGTCTTCCGGCGGCTGGAAGGCCGAGACAATGCCAACCGACAGGCCGAGGAATTCGTACAACGGGCGCATCCAGTTGGCGTCGCGGCGGGCCAGATAGTCGTTGACCGTGACCACGTGCACGCCTTTGCCGGACAATGCGTTGAGGTACACCGCCAAGGTACCGACCAAGGTCTTGCCTTCACCGGTACGCATCTCTGCGATCATGCCTTCATGCAATGTCATGCCGCCGATCAGCTGGACGTCGAAGTGGCGCATACCCATCACACGCTTGCCGGCCTCGCGGGCTACAGCAAAGGCTTCCGGCAGCAGTTGGTCGAGGGTTTCGCCTTTGGCCAGACGCTCTTTGAACTCGGCGGTCTTGCCGCGCAATTGCTCATCGGAGAGGGCCAACATTTTCTCTTCGAAGGCATTGACGGTGGTTACCGTCTTGAGCAGGCGTTTGATCTCGCGCTCGTTCTTGCTTCCAAAAAGTTTCTTTAACAAAGGCGCAAACATATCGGCAGGATCTTCCACACTTAGGGATGGAGGGCGGCCCCATGAGTCGCCCGAGCAGCCCTTGGGCCGCATGCGAACGAGCATTCTACCCGGAAACGATGGTGAGGAAAGTGGTCGATTGCCACGATGCTGGCACAGCGCTAGGGTGGGGACGGTTCTTAGATGAGGGTGATTATTACAAGTTCAAGGTTTGCTGAAGATGAAAGCTGCCGAGAATCTCTATTATCCTGCACAACATGCCTAGCCCCCGGTAATTGCGTGCTGATCCAGGGCAACTGCATCACCTGTCCCCACCGGCAATCACTCAGCGCTGCGCACGCAGATGCTAAGATGGCCATTCTGTAACTTCCTGCGTACCGTCATGGCTTACAAACCCTCGCCCGCCCGGCTGCCGGCCGCGCTCCTGCGTGAAGTCCGACCGCTACGACTGCTGCTCAATCAGGCTGAACGCCTGGTGCATCTGCAGCGTTTGCTCGAAAGTCAGCTGCAACCGGCGGCCCGTGAGCACTGCCACGTGGCCTCCTGGCGCGACGGTGTGTTGCTGCTGGTGGTCACCGATGGCCACTGGGCCACGCGCCTGCGCTATCAGCAAAAACGCCTGCAACGGCAACTGATCGAACTTGAAGTATTCGCCAACCTGCGGCGGATCCTGTTCAAGGTGCAGCCGCCAGTGATCCCGGCCAAACGCGGCGGGCACCCGACCCAGCTCTCCGGCGATGCCGCGCAGAGCCTGCGCGAAACCGCCGCAGGCATTGACGACCCCAAGCTCAAAGCGGCTCTGGAGCGCCTGGCATGCCACGCCCAGAACAAGCCTCAGCGCTGAGTTCTGCCCAATAAAAAGGCCACCCGAAGGTGGCCTCAATGAACTAGAGAGTGTTCGAACTTACACAGCCGCAACAGGGCGCATGTAGGAGATCGGTGCCGTACTGGCATCTTCGAAGGTGACCACTTCCCAGGCATCTTTTTCTGCAATCAGCTTGCGCAGCAGCTGGTTGTTCAGCGCGTGTCCGGACTTGTAGCCCTTGAACTCGCCGATCAGGCTGTTGCCGAGCAGATACAGATCGCCTATGGCATCGAGAATCTTGTGCTTGACGAACTCGTCTTCGGAGCGAAGGCCGTCTTCGTTGAGCACGCCGGTCTCATCGACAACGATGGCGTTATCGACGCTGCCACCCAGTGCCAGATTCTGCTCGCGCAGATACTCGATGTCGCGCATGAACCCGAAGGTCCGTGCACGGCTGACTTCTTTCACGAACGAGGTGCTGGAGAAGTCGACGCTGGCACTTTGGGTCTGGTCCTTGAGGACCGGGTGATCGAAGTCGATCTCGAAGCTCACCTTGAACCCTTCGAAAGGCAGGAAGGTTGCGCGCTTGTCGCCATCCTCCACTGACACTTCACGCAGGATGCGGATGAACTTCTTGGCTGCGTCCTGCTCTTCCAGGCCGGCAGACTGAATCAGGAATACAAAGGGACCGGCGCTGCCATCCATGATCGGCACTTCCGAGGCGGAGAGCTCGACGTAGGCGTTATCGATGCCCAGACCCGCCATGGCGGAGAGCAAGTGCTCGACCGTATCGACCTTGACGTCACCGTTGACCAACGTCGTCGACATGGTTGTCTCGCCAACGTTGGCCGCACGAGCCGGAATCTCGACCACAGGATCGAGGTCGGCGCGGCGGAAGACGATGCCGGTATCCACAGGCGCAGGCTTGAGGGTCAGGTAGACCTTCTCACCGGAGTGCAGACCGACACCTGTGGCACGGATAATGTTCTTCAGGGTGCGTTGTTTAATCATGGCATTGGCCGCTTCAGCGCAAATTGCGAATTGGTATCAACAAAGGCTGAGGATGATAACAGACCCGTCCTTTGCTGAATACCAATCACCTTTATAGCCCTGATAAATTCCATCAATCAGCCTGACGACGCAGGAAGGCTGGGATGTCCAGGTAATCCAAGTCATCTTGCGGGTTGAGTTTAGCGGCTGCAGCGGCACCTGCATGGGCCTGGTTACGCATCACGGTTGGACGCTCCAGGTCACGGTAGTTGACCGCTGGCTGCTCCTGGCGAGCTGGTGCCGGGTTCGACGCCTCGTAGGCCGCTTGAGCGGTCTGCAAAGTATTGTCGACAACCTTGACCGGCTTCTCGATGCGCGCACCCAGGCCAGTGGCCACAACGGTTACGTGCAGCTCGTCGCGCATGTCCGGGTCGATCACGGTACCGACCTTGACCATCGCGTGGTCGGAGGCGAAGGCTTCGATGATGCTACCGACGTCGGAGTACTCGCCCAGCGACAGGTCAGGACCTGCGGTGATGTTCACCAGAATACCGCGGGCACCCTGCAGGTTGACGTCTTCGAGCAGCGGGTTGCGAATGGCCGCTTCGGTGGCCTCGCGCGCACGGTTCGGACCGCTGGCGCAGCCAGTGCCCATCATCGCCATGCCCATCTCGCCCATCACGGTGCGCACGTCGGCAAAGTCGACGTTGATCATGCCGGGACGCTTGATGATGTCGGAGATACCGCGCACGGCACCGGCCAGCACATCGTCAGCCTTGGCAAAGGCCGACAGCAGGCTGGCGTCCTTGCCGAGAATGGTCAGCAGCTTCTCGTTGGGGATGGTGATCAGCGAGTCGACGCTTTCAGCCAGCATGCGGATGCCTTCATCGGCGATCTGCATACGCTTGCGGCCTTCGAACGGGAACGGACGGGTCACCACCGCAACGGTGAGGATGCCCATTTCCTTGGCCACTTCGGCGATGATCGGCGCTGCACCGGTACCGGTACCGCCACCCATGCCAGTGGTGATGAAGACCATGTTGGTGCCCTGCAGCACCTCGGCAATACGCTCACGGTCTTCCAGCGCGGCCTGACGACCGACTTCCGGATTGGCACCGGCACCAAGGCCCTTGGTAACACCAGTACCCAGTTGCAGAATGGTCCGTGCGCCAATGCTTTTCAGCGCCTGGGCATCAGTGTTGGCGCAGATGAACTCGACGCCTTCAATGCTGCTTTTGACCATGTGATTGACGGCGTTGCCACCACCACCACCGACGCCGATCACCTTGATGACCGGGCTTTGCGGGACGTTGTCTACGAGCTCGAACATTTTCCCTCTCCTTACAGTTCTCTAGTTGTTTCGCCTACCACTACTGCTTTGAAACTTAGAAGTTGCCCTGGACCCAGCGCTTGAGACGCTCAAGCACTGGAGCCTTCGGTTCCTCGCCATAGCTGTTGCTGCTGTTGCTATTGCCGGTCAGGGTCAGGTCCTCGGACTGCTTGAGCAGACCGTAGGTGAGCAGGCCCACACCGGTGGAGTAAATCGGGTTGCGTACCACGTCGCTGAGGCCACGCACGCTGTGCGGGACGCCGAGGCGTACGGGCATGTGGAAAATCTCTTCGGCCAGCTCCACAGCGCCTTCCATCTTCGCCGTGCCGCCGGTGAGGACGATGCCGGCTGGGACCAGGTCTTCATAGCCGCTGCGACGCAGCTCAGCCTGAATCAGGGTGAACAGCTCGTCGTAGCGCGGCTCGACCACCTCGGCCAGGGCCTGACGCGACAGTTCGCGCGGCGGCCGGTCGCCAACGCTTGGCACCTTGATGGTTTCGCCGGCACCGGCCAGCTTGGCCAGGGCGCAGGCGTAGCGAATCTTGATTTCTTCGGCGTACTGAGTCGGTGTACGCAGGGCCATGGCGATGTCGTTGGTGACCTGGTCGCCGGCAATCGGGATCACTGCGGTGTGGCGGATCGCGCCTTCGGTGAAGATGGCGATATCGGTGGTACCACCGCCGATGTCGACCAGGCACACGCCGAGCTCTTTCTCGTCATCGGTCAGCACCGAGTAGGCCGAGGCCAGTTGCTCGAGGATGATGTCGTCGATTTCCAGGCCGCAGCGGCGTACGCACTTCTCGATGTTCTGCGCCGCGTTGACCGCGCAGGTCACCACGTGCACCTTGGCTTCCAGACGCACGCCCGACATACCCAGCGGCTCGCGAACGCCTTCTTGGTTGTCGATCACGTAGTCCTGCGGCAGGGTGTGCAGCACGCGCTGGTCAGCCGGAATCGCCACAGCCTGGGCAGCGTCGAGCACGCGCTCGAGGTCAGCCGTGCTGACTTCGCGGTCGCGAATAGCGACGATGCCGTGCGAGTTGAGACTGCGGATGTGATTGCCGGCCACTCCGACAAAAGCCGAGTGAATGCGGCAGCCTGCCATCAACTGGGCTTCTTCGACGGCGCGCTGGATCGACTGCACGGTCGACTCGATGTTCACCACCACGCCCTTCTTCAGGCCGCGGGAGGGATGAGTGCCGATCCCGACAATCTCCAGGGTGCCGTCTTCGCCGACTTCACCGACCAGCGCCACCACCTTGGAAGTGCCAATGTCCAGCCCGACGATCATTTTGCCGCTATGCGCGTTTGCCATGGTCCTGCCTCTCTCTAATTCTTCGCAACGGCGGGTTGGGCCGTCGTCGGTGCAATCGGTTCCCGCCAGCCAACAGCCAGGCCGTTGGCGTAGCGCAGATCAATGCGGGCGATATTGGTGATCTGCTCTTTGAGTGTCTTGTCGTATATGGCAATGAAACGGCGCATCTTTTCGACCAGGTGGTCGCGCCCGAGCAACAGTTCGATACCTGGGCCGGCACTGCCGGCACCGGTGGTCAGGAACCAGCTGCCGCGTTCACGCAGCTCCAGCCGCGCAATCGAGAAGCCCATCGGCCGCAGCATCTGGCTCAACACCTGATACTGCTGCATGACTTGTTGCTGAGCGCGCTGCGGGCCGAACAGCTGCGGCAGGTGCTCGTAGTTGGCCAGCTCGCGCGGGGTGAACGCTTCGCCCTGGTTGTTGAGCAACGCCTGATCCCCCCAGCGCGCCACGGGCAGTTGTTCTTCCAGGCGAATGACCACTTCGTCCGGCCAGACCCGGCGCACTTCGGCGTGGGCAATCCACGGCATCTGTTCAAGCTCGGCACGCATCGCGCCCAGGTCGACACTGAAGAAGCTGGCCGCTACAAACGGTGCGATACGTTGCTGCACCGCCTGCTGGCTGATGTAGCTGAGGTCACCCTGCACGGCGATCTTGGTGATCGGCCGGTCAGCGTAAGGCATCAACCGCACAGCGCCTTCGTAGGCAGCAAAGCCCGCAGCCACCAGCAGCACCGGCCACAGCAAGCGCTTGAGCACGCTGAAGTTGGCCTTGGGCAGGCGCGCAGACATCGGCTCCTGGGCCACCATTCGGCTGGCACCGCGCGGCACCGGCTTGTTACGGCCGGGTGCAGGAGGCTGCTGACGAAGCATCGCGCCTTGCATGCTGATTAACCTCGCGTCTCGACGCTGGCAGCCAGGATCGCCAGCACCAACTGCTGGAAGTCCAGGCCGGCCGCGCGGGCCGCCATGGGCACCAGGCTATGATCAGTCATGCCTGGCGCGGTGTTTACTTCGAGCAGCCAGAAGCGGCCCTGCTCGTCCTGCATTACATCCAACCGGCCCCAGCCTTCGATGCCGATGGCATCACAGGCGCGCGCGGTCAGATCGATCAGTTCTTGTTCCTTGACACTGTCCAGCCCGCACGGAATGCGGTACTGGGTGTCATTGGCGATGTATTTGGCGTCGTAGTCGTAGAACACATGCGGCGTACCGAGGGCGATCGGCGGCAGCACCTGGCCACGCAATACGGCGATAGTGAACTCCGGGCCGTGGATCCATTGCTCGACCAGGACTTGCGAATCGTACTTGGCGGCGTCTTGCCAGGCGGCGACCAGCTCTTGCGTGCTGTTCACCTTGGCCATGCCGATACTGGAGCCTTCATGGGCCGGTTTGACGATCAATGGGAAGCCCAGTTCCGTACCGGCTGCAATACAGTCCTGTTCGCTGGCCAATACCGCGTGACGCGGGGTTGGAATACCCAGGCTTTGCCACACCTGCTTGGTGCGCAATTTGTCCATGGCCAGCGCCGAAGCGAGGATGCCGCTACCGGTGTAGGGGATGCCGAGGCACTCGAGCAGGCCCTGCATGCTGCCGTCTTCACCGCCACGGCCGTGCAGGATGATGAAGGCGCGATCGATCTTCTCGCGCTGCAGACGCTCGAGCAGATCATCACCAACATCGATGGCCACGACGTCGACACCGGCGCTTTGCAGCGCGCCGATTACCGCCTCACCGGATTTGAGCGAGACTTCGCGCTCGGCGCTTTTGCCACCGTACAGCACCGCTACGCGGCCAAACGCGGTGACGTCGAGCGTCGAGTGCAACTGGGCGTAAGTGGCGGTCATTGCGGCTTCTCCTGTTTGGCGACGGCACCGGCAAACAGCGGGCTCTTCATCAGTTGTGGGGCGAGGCCACCAATGTCACCCGCGCCCTGGCACAGCAGGATGTCGCCGGCACGCAGCAGGGGCTTGACCAACGGCGCCAGCTCGACGCCGCGCTCGATGTAGATCGGGTCGAGCTGACCACGCTGGCGGATGCTGTGGCACAGCTGACGGCTGTCGGCGCCCGGGATCGGCTCCTCACCGGCTGGGTAGACTTCCATCAACAGCAGCACGTTGGCGTCGGCCAGGACCTGAACGAAGTCGTCATACAGGTCACGGGTGCGGCTATAGCGGTGCGGCTGATAGACCATCACCAGGCGCCGGCTCGGCCAGCCGCCGCGCACGGCCTTGATCACGGCAGCCACTTCGGTTGGGTGGTGACCGTAGTCGTCGACCAGCATCACGTCGCCGCCTTCGACCGGCAGTTCGCCATACACCTGGAAGCGTCGACCGACACCCTGGAAGCCCGACAGTCCCTGAACGATGGCGGCATCGCTGATGCCTTCGTCAGTGGCGATGGCTATGGTCGCCAGCGCGTTGAGGACGTTGTGGTTGCCAGGCATGTTGACCGACACATCGAGCGGCTCGCAGTCGCGACGCAGCACGGTGAAGTGGGTCTGCATGCCCTGCTGGCGCACATTGATGGCGCGGATGTCCGCCTCATCGCTGAAGCCGTAGGTCACGGTCGGACGCTTCACCAGCGGCAGGATCTCGCGCACCACCGGGTCATCCAGGCACATCACTGCCAGCCCGTAGAACGGCAGGTTGTGCAGAAACTCGACAAAGGTCTTCTTCAGTTTGTTGAAGTCGCCTTCATAGGTGGCCATGTGGTCGGCATCGATATTGGTGACCACGGCAACCATCGGTTGCAGGTGCAGGAAGCTGGCATCGCTTTCATCTGCTTCGGCAATCAGGTAACGGCTGGCGCCGAGCTGGGCATTAGTGCCCGCTGCGGTCAGACGACCACCGATGACGAAGGTCGGATCCAGCCCACCGGCGGCGAACACCGAGGCCAGCAAGCTGGTGGTGGTGGTCTTGCCATGGGTACCGGCCACGGCAATGCCATGGCGATAGCGCATCAGCTCGGAGAGCATCTCCGCACGCGGTACTACCGGGATGCGACGCTCCAGCGCAGTGGCGACTTCCGGGTTGGCCGGGTTGATCGCACTGGACACCACCAGCACATCGGCGTTGGCGGCGTTCTCGGCACGGTGACCGACAAAGATCTGTGCGCCGAACGACTGCAGGCGTTGGGTGACCGGCGACTCTTTGAGGTCGGAGCCAGACACTTCATAGCCCAGGTTGAGCAGGACTTCGGCAATGCCGCACATGCCCACACCGCCGATACCGACGAAGTGAATACGGCGAATACGGCCCATCTTTGGTTGCGGCATGGCTTTTTGCGCTTCAACCATGGGCCACCTCCAGGCAGATATCGACTACGGTGCTGGTTGCAGCAGGCTTGGCCAGGCGCCGTGCGGTGCCGGCCATGGTGTTGAGTTTCTCGGGTTGCATCAGCACCTCGTTCAGGCGGTCAGCGAGTTGCGCTGCGCCAGTTGTCGCTTGTGGCAGCAGGAAGGCAGCGCCTTCCCGGGCCAGATAATGGGCATTGTGGGTCTGGTGGTCGTCGATGGCGTGCGGCAATGGCACCAGCATCGAAGGCAGGCCTGCCGCCGCGAGTTCGCTGACGGTCAGGGCACCGGCCCGGCACACGACCAGATCGGCCCAGCCGTAGACATGGGCCATGTCCTTGATGAACGGCTCGACCTGCGCCTCGACGCCAGCCTCGCGATAACGCTCGGCGGTGATCGGCGCATGTTGCTTGCCAGCCTGGTGGAACACTTCCGGACGCAGCTCAGGGGCTACTTCCGACAGGGCCTTAGGCAGCAATTTGTTCAATGGTTCCGCACCCAGGCTACCGCCCAGCACCAACAGCCGTGCCCGGCGCTCGCCGAGTGGGGGGCGCTGGGCCTCGAGGAACAGCTCCGGACGTACCGGATTACCTGTGGTACGGCGCTTGTCGCTGGTGGCGAAGGTGTCCGGGAAGGCTTCGCAGACCCGCGCAGCCAGTGGTACCAACAGACGGTTGGCAGTGCCGGCGCGGGCATTCTGCTCGTGAATCACCAGCGGCACGCCGCACAGCTTGGCAGCGACGCCGCCGGGGCCGGTGACATAGCCGCCAAAGCCGATCACGCACACTGGCTTGAGCTGGGCGATGATCTTGCGCGCCTGCATCACCGCCTTGATCAGGGTGAACGGCGCCTTGAGCAGCGACAATTTGCTTTTGCCACGCAGGCCGCTGACCTGAATCAGGTGCAGCGGCAGACCCGCTTGTGGCACCAGCTCGTTTTCGATGCCGCGCGGGGTACCCAGCCAGTGCACGCTATAGCCGCGCGCCTGGAATTCGCGGGCACAGGCCAGCGCCGGGAACACGTGGCCACCGGTGCCGCCGGCCATGATCAGTACGTTTTTACCGTCAGCGGCCATGGTTGCTGGTCTCCTCGGCAAAATCGCTTTCGTTGAATTCATGCTCTTCGCTGCCCAGGTGGGTGCGACTCTCCCACTCGATGCGCAGTAACAAGCCAACGCAGGCGCAACAGATCACCAGCGAGCTGCCGCCGTAACTGAGGAACGGCAGGGTCAGGCCCTTGGTCGGCAGCAGGCCGACGTTCACGCCGATGTTGATCAGGAACTGACCAATCCACAGGAATGCCAGGCCGAACGCCATATACGCCGCGAAGTACTGCTTGGCCTTCTCGGCCCACAGGCCGATATACAGGGCACGCACGGTGACGAACACGAACAGCGCGACGGTGCACAGGGTGCCGACCACGCCGAGCTCTTCGGCCAGTACCGAGAACACAAAGTCGGTATGCGCTTCGGGCAGGTAGAACTGCTTCTGTACGCTGTTGCCCAGGCCAACCCCCAACCACTCACCGCGACCAAAGGCGATCAACGCCTGGGTCAACTGGTAGCCGGAACCGAACTGATCGGACCACGGGTCGGTAAAGGTGATGAGCCGCGCCATCCGATATGGCTGGGCCTGCACCAGGACGAACACGGCCACAACCGCCAGCACCACCATCAGCGAGAAGCGGAACAACCCCACCCCGCCGAGGAACAGCATTGCGGCAGCCGCGCCCATCATCACTACAGTGGCGCCGAAGTCCGGCTCCATCAGCAGCAGCCCGGCCATCGGCAACAGCACGATGAACGGCTTGAAGAAGCCCATCCAGCTTTCACGCACTTCCTGCTGACGGCGTACCAGGTAGCCAGCCAGATAGATCACCACGAAGACCTTGGCGATCTCCGACGGCTGCACGTTGAAGAAGCTGAAACCAATCCAGCGCATCGAACCGTTCACCTCACGGCCAATACCGGGTACCAGTACCAACACCAGCAAGCCAAAGGCGCCGATCAGCATCATGAAACCCATGCGCTGCCAGGTTGCGATCGGCACCAGCAGGGTCACGCCGCCGGCGGCCAGACCGATGGCCACGTAAACCAAGTGGCGGTACATGTGGTAGAGCGGGTTGCCCGACTGGGCCGCAGCCACTTCCGACGAGGCCGAGGTGATCATCACCAGGCCCAGGCCGAGCAATGCCAGGCAGCCGGCAAGGAAGGCGAAATCAAGGTCGATGCCACGGCCACTGATCAGTGGCGACGGATAGGGTTTGAGGATGCCGAAAATCATGCCAGGCCCTCCACCGCTTGCGCGAACAGCTGCCCGCGTTGCTCGAAGTTCTTGAACATGTCGAGGCTGGCACAGGCTGGCGAGAGCAGCACGGCATCGCCGGGCTGCGCCAGCGCGGCGCACTGCAGCACAGCTTCATCAAGCGTGTTGACATAAATCTGCGGCACTTGCTCGGCCAAGGCCTGACCCAGACGCTGAGCGTCACGGCCCAGTAACACTACTGCGCGGCAGTAGCGTGCAACGGGTTCGCGCAAGGCGGCAAAGTCAGCGCCTTTGCCGTCGCCGCCGGCGATCAGCACCAGCTTGCCGTCGATGTCGGCCCCCAGCCCTTCAATAGCGGCAAGGGCCGCCCCGACGTTGGTCGCCTTGGAGTCGTCGTACCAGCTGACAGCGTTGTGCTCGCGAACCCACTGGCAGCGGTGCGCCAGGCCGGCGAATTCGCGCAGCGCTGCAAGCATCGGCTCGAACGGCAGGCCCGCGGCATGCCCCAGGGCCAATGCGGCCAGCGCATTGCTCTGGTTATGCGCGCCACGGATCTTCAGCTCGCGTACCGGCAGCAGGTTTTGGAATTCGAAGGCCAGGTATTTTTCGCCATCGACTTCGCGCAGGCCAAAAGCCTTGAAGTCCGGCGTATTCAAACCAAAGCTGAAGCATGGCCGGCCTTCAACCGGCAGTGGCCGGCTCAGCGCGTCCTGACGGTTGACCACAACCTGATGGGAACCGCGGAAGATCCGGTGCTTGGCCAGGTGATAGGCCGGCAGGCCGCTGTAGCGGTCCATGTGGTCTTCGCTGATATTGAGCACGGTGGCCACTTCGGCGTTGAGCTGGTCAGTGGTTTCCAGCTGGAAGCTGGACAGCTCCATCACGTACAGCTCGATGCTGTCGTCGAGCAGGTCCAGCGCCGGCGTACCGAGATTGCCGCCAACTGCCACACGCTTGCCGGCCTTGGCCGCCATCTCGCCCACCAGCGTTGTCACCGTGCTTTTCGCATTGGAGCCGCTGATCGCGATGATCGGCGCCTTGGCGTTACGGGCAAACAGCTCGATATCACCAGACAGCTTTACTCCGCGCGCGGCAGCAGCCTGCAAGGCAGGCGTCGCCAGTGCCAGGCCCGGGCTGACGTACAGCTCGTTGGCGCGGCAGAGGAAGTCGACATCCAGTTCACCACAGCGTACTTCCACCTGCGGGTAGTCCCGGCGCAAGGTGTCCAGTTCCGGCGGTTGCTCGCGCGTGTCGGCGACCGCAAAGGCAATGCCCCGGCTCGCCAGGAAGCGAACCAGGGACATGCCGCTCTTGCCGAGGCCGACAACGATGCGGAATTGGTCGGAAGCGATCAATGACACGCTCATCTACCTCAGCTTCAGGGTGGCAAGGCCGACCAGCACGAGAATCACGGTGATGATCCAGAAACGGACAATCACCCGTGGCTCGGGCCAACCCTTGAGTTCAAAGTGGTGGTGAATCGGCGCCATACGAAACACCCGCTTGCCGGTCAGCTTGAAGGAGGCGACCTGGATCACCACCGACAGGGTTTCCATGACAAACACACCGCCCATGATGAACAGGACGATTTCCTGACGAACGATGACGGCGATGGTGCCCAGGGCAGCGCCCAGCGCCAGTGCGCCGACGTCGCCCATGAACACCTGAGCCGGATAGGTGTTGAACCAGAGAAAGCCCAGGCCGGCACCGATCAACGCGCCGCAGAACACGATCAGCTCGCCAGCGCCTGGCACATAAGGGATCAACAGGTATTCAGCGAACTTCACGTTACCCGACAGGTAACAGAAAATCCCCAGCGCGCCGCCGACCATGACCGTTGGCATGATCGCAAGGCCGTCGAGGCCGTCAGTCAGGTTGACTGCGTTGCTCGAGCCGACGATGACGAAATAGGTCAGCACCACGAAACCGATGCCCAGGGCGATGGTGACGTCCTTGGCGAACGGTACGATCAAGGTGGTTTCGACGCTGGTCGGCGCGGTCATGTAGAGGAACACCGCCGCGCCCAGGCCGAACACCGATTGCCAGAAGTACTTCCAGCGGCTTGGCAGGCCACGCGAATTTTTCTCGATGACCTTGCGGTAGTCGTCGACCCAGCCAATCGCGCCGAACAACAGGGTGACGATCATCACAACCCACACGTAGCGGTTGCTCAGGTCAGCCCAAAGCAAAGTACTGATGGTGATTGCAGACAGGATCAACGCGCCGCCCATGGTCGGTGTACCCGACTTGGACAGGTGCGATTGCGGACCATCGTTGCGCACTGCCTGGCCGATCTGACGGATCTGCAGGGTGCGAATCATCCAGGGGCCCAGCCACAGCGACAGCGACAAAGCAGTCAGAACGCCCAGAATCCCGCGCAGGGACAGGTACTGGAAGACCGCAAAGCCTTTATGGAACTGCTGTAGATACTCAGCCAACAGCAAAAGCATTAATGTTTCTCCCCGCTGACACCGCACAGTGCAGCCACGACGTTTTCCATCGCAGCGCTGCGCGAGCCCTTGATCAAGATTGTGGTGTCGCTGGCGGTTTCGCTGCTAACAGCGTCGATCAGCTCAGCCTGAGTTGCGAAATGTCGGCCTTCGGCGCCAAACGCCCGGACCGCATGAGTCATGTTGCTACCTACCGCGTACAAGGCATCGACCTTGTCGCGTGCGTAGTCGCCCACCAGCTGGTGGCCTTCCTGCGCCCATTGACCCAGTTCGCCGATATCCCCGAGCACCAGAACGGTGCGTCCGGAAAAGCCGGCGAGTATATCAATGGCCGCACACATCGAGGTGGGATTTGCGTTGTAACTGTCGTCGATCACACGCACGCCATTGGCAGTGATCTGCGCGACCGTACGGCCCTTGACCGGCTGCACCGCGTTCAGGCCAGCGGCAATACCGGGCAAGCTCACGCCCAAGGCATGGGCAGCAGCCGCTGCAGCCAGGGCGTTGCTGACGTTGTGGGTGCCGAGCAGATTCAACTGCACCGCCACCGAACCGGCGGCACTATGCAAGGTGAACGCCGGGCAGCCACGGGCATCGCGACCGATATCGCTGGCGTAAAAATCCGCCTGCGGGTTGTTCAGCGCGAAGCTCAGCACGCGTTTGTCGCCAGCACGTTTGTGCCAGATGGCAAACGCCTTGTCGTCCAGGTTGAGCACCGCAGTGCCGCCCTCGCCCAGGCCTTCAAGAATCTCGCCCTTGGCCTCGACGATTTTTTCCGGGCCGCCAAACTCGCCAACGTGGGCGGTGCCGGCGTTGTTGAGGATGACCACCTGAGGCTGGGTCAGGCCAACGGTGTAACGAATCTCGCCGAGGCGCGACGCACCCAGTTCGATGACCGCCGCGCTGTGCTCACTGGCAATTTCCAGGAGGGTCAGCGGTGCACCCAGATCATTGTTGAGGTTGCCGCGGGTCGCCAGCACCTGGCCACGGGTGCGCAGGATGCAGGCAAGCATCTCTTTCACAGTGGTCTTGCCGCTGGAGCCGGTGATGGCTGCTACTGGCTTGTCGAACCCGGCACGGTTGAGCGCGCCGAGTTGACCCAGCGCCACACGGCAATCAGCGACAACCAGTTGCGGCAGATCGACGCCCTCGACCTCACGTTCGACCAGCGCCGCGACGGCGCCCTTGGCCTGTACATCAGCCAGGTAATCATGGCCATCGAAGCGCGGGCCGGTAAGGGCAACGAACAGTTGGCCGGCGCCGACGCTGCGGCTGTCGATGCTGACGCCATCGAAGCTGACATCGCTGCCAACCAGGCGCGCCTGCAGCGCTGCGGTCAGTTGGCTCAGGCTCAAGGGCTTAAGCATGTGGGCTCCCCCAGGTTGCCAGGGCTTTCTCGGCTTCAACCAGATCGGAGAACGCATGGCGCTCACCGTGAATTTCCTGATAGTCCTCGTGGCCTTTGCCAGCCAGCACGATCACGTCGTCGGCCGCAGCAGAGGCGATCAATTGCGCGATCGCGGCGCCGCGGCCAGCAACGAAGCTGACTTCTGACGGTTTGGCAAAGCCCGGGCGAATATCGTCGAAGATGGCCGCAGGCTCTTCAGTGCGTGGATTGTCGTCAGTGACCAACACGCGGTCAGCCAGTCGCTCGGCGACTTCAGCCATCAACGGGCGCTTGCCGCGGTCACGGTCACCGCCGCAACCAAACAGGCACAGCAGTTTGCCGTGGGCGTGTGGGCGCAGGGCTTCGAGTACTTTTTCAAGGGCATCCGGGGTGTGCGCGTAGTCGACCACCACCAGCGGTTTGTTACCGCCGCCCAAGCGCTGCATACGGCCGACCGGCCCTTGCAGGGTTGGCACGACCTTGAGAATTTCGTCCAGCGAATAATCCAGCGACATCAGCGCGGCAATCGCGGCGAGCACGTTGCTCAGGTTGAAGCGACCGAGCAGTTGGCTGCGCAGTATCCTTTCACCCTGTGCCGTAACCAGCACCGCACGCACGCCGTCGTCGTCGAATTTGGCTTCGCGGCAGTACAGCGAAGCTTCTGGATTTTCCAGGCTGTAGCTGAGCAAGCGAGTCTCGACGTGATCGGCGATTGGCTTGCGAGCAAAGTCCTCGGCCAGCCGCCGACCGAACTCATCATCCAGATTGACCACCTGGCTACGCAGGTTCGGCCAGGCAAACAGCTTGGCCTTGGCCGCTTCATACGCCTGCATGCTGCCGTGATAATCGAGGTGATCACGCGACAGGTTGGTCATCACGGCGATGTCGAAGGCCAGCGCGGCAACGCGGCCTTGTTCCAGGGCATGCGACGATACTTCCATGGCCACGGCTTTGGCGCCGGCTTTTTTCAGGTCGTACAGGGTTGCCTGCACTGCAATCGGGTCAGGCGTGGTCAAGCGGCCGCTCTGCAGCGCGCCGGAGAAACCGGTGCCCAGCGTGCCGATCAGGCCGCAGCGTTGGCCGAGGGCGTCCAGCGCCTGCGCCAGCAACTGGGTCACGCTGGTCTTGCCATTGGTGCCGGTGACGCCGATCAGGTTGAGCTGACGGCTCGGTTCACCGTAGAAACGCCCGGCAATCTCCGACAGCTGCGAGATCAGGCCCTTGACCGGAATCAGTGCAACGTCGGTCAGCGGCAGCACAGTGGCGCCCTGCTCTTCATAAGCGACGGCAGCCGCGCCGCGCTGCAAGGCGTCGGCGATATGGTCACGACCATCGACCAGCGCACCTGGCACGGCCAGGAACAGATCGCCCGGGCGCACGGCCCGGCTGTCCAAGGTCAACTCGCGGATCATCGGATCGCGGCTGGCATGGGCAAACAGCTTGCTCAATGGCATCGTCATCAACCACGCCCTCCTTTGGCTACGGCGGCATTCACTTGCGCCGGTACGGTAGGCGCAACGGGTGCAGGCGGAGGCAGGTTATCTGGTGGTACGTTCATCAACCGCAGGGTCCCGGACATGACTTTGCTGAATACCGGTGCCGAGACCAGGCCACCGAAGTAGCCGCCTTTGCTCGGCTCATCGATGACCACGACAATTGCGTAACGCGGATCGCTCATCGGGCCGAAGCCTGCGAACAGCGAGCGGTAGGCGTTTTCGGTGTAGCCCTTGGAGCCGACGGTGGCCTTACGCGCCGTACCGGACTTGCCACCAACGTGATAGAACGGCACCTGCGCACGGTACACACCGCGCGGGGCTTCGATCACCTGCTGGAGCATGCCCTGAATGGTCTCGGCGGTTTCCTTGGGCACCACTTGGGTGAAGTCAGGGGTCTTGTCGACCTTGACGATGCTCAACGGCACCATCTTGCCGTCGTTGGCCAGTGCGGCGTAGGCGTGTACCAGCTGCAATGCGGTCACGGACAGGCCGTAGCCATAAGACAGGGTCGCAGTCTCGGCCTTGCGCCATTCGCGGTGGTTAGGCAGGTTGCCGACGCGCTCGCCAGGGAAGCCCAGGCCGGTGTACTGACCCAGACCCAGCTGCGACATCACCCGGTAGATGGCTTCGCCGCCGATGTCGAAGGCGATCTTGCTCATGCCGACGTTACTGGAGTTGATCAGGATGCCGGTCAGGTCGAGCACCGGGCCCTCGCTGCGCGAAACGTCCTTGATCGTGTAGCGACCGATCTGCAGGCTGCCCGGATACACTTCGACCTTGTCGGTCGGCTTCCAGCGGCCACTCTGCAATGCAGCGCTCATCGACAGCGGCTTGACCGTCGAGCCTGGCTCGAACACATCGATGATGGCCCGGTTGCGCATCGCGGCCGGGACCATGCTGCGGCGGTTGTTCGGGTTGTAGGTAGGCTGGTTGACCATGGCCAGCACTTCGCCGGTCTTGACGTCCATGATCACCAGGCTGCCGGCCTTGGCTTCCTGCTCGGCAATGGCGTTGCGCAGTTCGCGCGTAGCCAGGTACTGCAGGCGCAGGTCGATCGACAACGCCAAGGTCGAACCGGCCTTGGCGTTTTTGGTGACCTGAATGTCTTTGATCAAGCGGCCACGCCGGTCCTTGATTACCTGGCGCTTGCCAGGCACGCCGGCGAGCCATTCGTCATACGCCAGCTCGACCCCTTCGCGACCGTGGTCGTCAAGGTCGGTAAAGCCAACCATGTGTGCGGTGACATCACCGGCTGGGTAGAAGCGGCGGAACTCCTCGAGGCCGTACACACCCGGCACTTTCAGGTCGAGCACCTGCTGGCCTTGCTCAGGGGTAAGCCCGCGCACCAGATAGATGAATTCTTTGTTGGCCTGCTGGGTCAGGCGCTCGGTCAGTTGCTGCGGATTTTGCCCAAGCACAGCCGCCAGTTGCGCCCAGCGCTCCTTGTACGGCTGCATTTCCTTGGGATTGGCCCACAGCGTAGTGACTGGCGTGCTGACCGCCAATGGCTCGCCGTTACGGTCAGTGATCAGCCCCCGGTGTGCCGGAATCTGAATGTGGCGCAGGCTGCGCGCGTCGCCCTGGCCCTTGAGGAAGGCACGGTCGACGACCTGCAGGTCGATGATGCGCCAGCAGATGGCACCGACCATCAGCGCCAGCAGGCCGATCACGACGCGGAACCGCCAAGGGTAGAGTGCGCCTTCGAGTTTCATCATGGCGCCACCATCCGCACTTCGTCGGCGGCCGGAACACGCATTTTCAGCTGTTCGCTGGCCAGGCTTTCGATGCGGCTGTGGGCAGTCCAGGTGCTCTGCTCAAGGATCAGCCGGCCCCATTCTGCCTGCGCCTTGTCACGCTCGTTCAGCTCGCCGAACAAGGTGTTGAGCAATTGCCGGTTCCAGTGCGCGCTATAGGACACCGCCACCGCTGAAACCAGCACAGCAATGAACAGCAGCAGCATCAGCGAGCTGCCGCCGGGCAATGGCTTGGCGAAGAGCTTGCTCAACGGAGCTTCTCCGCAACGCGCATGACCGCGCTGCGTGAGCGGGGGTTGGCCTTGAGCTCGGCTTCGGAGGCGAACTGCGCCTTGCCGATCAAGCGCACTTTTGGCTCGAAGACGGTGTGCTGCACGGGCAGGTTGCGCGGCAGGTTGTCCGCCTCGCCCTTGACCAGCTTGCGCATGAACAGTTTGACGATGCGGTCTTCCAGCGAGTGGAAGCTGATCACCACCAGGCGGCCACCGATCTCCAGAGCCTCCAGCGCAGCCTCAAGGCCCGTCTCCAGGTCACCAAGCTCGTTGTTGACGTGGATGCGCAGACCTTGGAAGGCGCGGGTCGCGGGGTTCTTGCCCTTTTCCCAAGCCGGGTTGGCGACCTTGAGCACTTCAGCCAGGTCGGCCGTGCGGGTGAACGGCTGCTTTTCGCGGCGCTCGACCACGGCCCGGGCCATACGCCCGGAGAAGCGCTCTTCACCATACTGCTTGAATACGCGGGCGATCTCTTCAGCCGGGGCGGTGGCGATGAACTCGGCGGCGCTGATGCCTTGCGCAGGGTTCATGCGCATGTCCAGCGGGCCATCGTTGAGGAAGCTGAAGCCGCGCTCGGGGTCATCAAGCTGCGGTGAAGACACGCCCAGGTCCAGTAGCACGCCGCTGACCTTGCCGGCCAGGCCGCGCTCGGCTACTTCTTCGCCCAGCTCGGCAAAGCTGCGCTGCACAATGACGAAGCGGCCGTCTTCGGCCGCCAGCGCTTGCCCCGTGGCAATCGCTTGTGGGTCTTTGTCGAACCCGAGTAGCCGCCCCTGCGGCCCCAGCTTGCTGAGGATCAGGCGGCTGTGGCCACCGCGGCCGAAGGTACCATCGAGGTAGCAGCCATCGGCGCGCAGGGCCAGTGCCTCGACAGCTTCGTCGAGCAGCACGGTGATGTGGTTGAAGCCGCTATCTATGGTCACAGGATCAGGTCACGCAATTCGTCAGGCAAAGCGCCCGGTTGTTGAATAGCTGCAAGATCGTCTGCCGAAACCGCGTTCCAGGCATCCTCATCCCACAGCTGAAATTTGTTCAGCTGCCCCACCAACATCGCCTTCTTGTCTAGATTGGCGTACTCACGCAGGCGCGGCGGTACCAGAAAACGGCCACTGCCATCGAGCTCCAGGTCTACCGCATTACCGATCAGCAAGCGCTGCAGGCGGCGGTTTTCCTCACGCAACGACGGCAAGGCACGCAACTTGGCTTCTATCTGTTCCCACTCATCGAGGGGATATACACATAAGCAGCGATCGACTGCATCGATGGTCACGATCAACTGGCTCTGGCAACGCGAATCCAACTCGTCACGGTACCGACTCGGCATGGCGAGTCTGCCCTTTGCATCAAGGCTGACGGCATTGGCTCCGCGGAACACGGCTGCGATTCCCCACAATGTTATCGTTTTTGGGGCAGAAAACCCACTTCAACCCACTTTCTGCCACTTGCGCACACTATAGGAATCCGCCCGGTACACCGTCAAGGCGCGCTCGTAGGGAAATCCCTTACACAGCGGAGATTTAGCTCAACAAAGAGATGAAGGAAGATAAACAGAGGGAAAAATGGCGGGCAAAAAATGTGCGAACTCAGTCAGATAGCGACCAAAGTTAAAGTGATTTATTAAGAGTAAGATTTTTTCGATATTACCAAGGTGCTTCTGCTGTCGATTACAGCAGGGAGGGAGAGGTGGAGAGTCGATCTATAAGCCGGGTTTTGTCGAGGACAGTCATTCCTCTACGACGGCCATCACTGGACGCCTCTAGCAACCTACCCGGTTCCGACGCGGGCCACGCCTAATGGAACCCTATTTGGTCTTGCTCCGAGTGGGGTTTACCTAGCCACGAACTGTTGCCAGTCGCGCGGTGCGCTCTTACCGCACCTTTTCACCCTTACCGGCACCGAAGTGCTTAGGCGGTTATTTTCTGTGGCACTTTCCGTAGGCTCACGCCTCCCAGGGGTTACCTGGCACTCTGCCCTATGGAGCCCGGACTTTCCTCCCCCCTCTTTTGCGGAACAAAAGAAGGCAGCGACTGTCCAATCGACTCTCCGCCGACAAGGGTAACGTCAGGCGCGCTCAAGAACAAGCTTTAGAGCAACAGGATGTCGCTAATGCTCAATCGGCTTTCTGCTTTTCCAGGGCCGCCTGGTACAGCAGGTTCTTGCGCACCCCGGTAATTTCCGCAGCCAGCGCCGCTGCGCGCTTGAGCGGCAATTCCGCCAGCAGCAAGTCCAGAACGCGCTGCGCCTCGGTGCTGATCTCCTGCTCGTCTTCGGGCGCACTCCAGCCACCCACCAACACCACGCATTCGCCGCGCTGCTGATTACTGTCGGCGGCAACAAACGCGTGCAACTCGCCCAGCGGCAGGCCCTTGAGTGTTTCGAACGCCTTGGTCAGCTCACGCCCAAGCAGCGCCGGGCGGTCCGCACCGAACACCGCCTGCATGTCATCGAGGCATTCCAGAATGCGGTGTGGGGCCTCATAGAAGATCAGCGTGCGCGGCTCTTCCTTGACCTGTTCCAGGCGGGCACGCCGCCCAGCAGTCTTGGCAGGCAGAAAGCCTTCGAAGATAAACCGGTCAGACGGCAGGCCAGCGGCCGACAACGCAGCAATCAGCGCGCAGGCGCCGGGCACCGGCACCACTTTCACGCCGGCAGCGCGAGCCTGGCGCACCAGGTGATAACCCGGGTCGGAAATCAGCGGCGTGCCAGCGTCAGAGACCAGCGCAATATCGTCCCCCGCCAGCAAGCGAGTCAGAAAACGCCCGCCCTCGTCGCGTTCATTGTGCTCATGGCAGGCAGCCAGCGGCGTGTTGATACCGAAGTGCTGCATCAGGCGAATTGAATGGCGGGTGTCTTCGGCAGCGATCAAGGCTACATCCGCCAGCACCTTGAGCGCGCGGGCACTCATGTCATCGAGGTTGCCGATCGGCGTGGCCACCACGTACAGCGTGCCTGTGGTGGATTTCGAAGCCCCTGCTACATCTGTCACTGCGCGCACCTGTCTTTCGGATCAAAGGCGCCATTGTAGCCCGAGCACCGGTAACAGGGCGCAAACATCTTCACCGGCGGCCCGCTTCGAGCGACCTATAGTGAAGGTTGCACATCAGCGACATCGCGCCCCGGCCAGTGGTTGGGTACAATCGTCGGCCAACCAGATCGAGTAACAGGACTTTTACATGATCGCTTGTCTGCGGCTGCTCACAGCCCTCTGCCTAGCTGCCTTGCTGGCAGCTTGCGCAAGCTCGCCCTCATCCAGCCTGGGCGAACTCCCGCGCACCCCGGACGCCAGTATCGAGCAACTGCTCGACCAGGCAGCCACCAGCAAGTCGCCCGAGGACGCAGCCCTGCTGCGCCTGAGCGCTGCCGACCTGGCCTACAAGCAAAAGGACTATCCACGCGCAGCGCGGATTCTCGAGCAGGTGCCACTGGACCCGCTCAAGCCTGCACAGCAGGTGTTCGCCAGCACCTTGAGCGCTGAGCTGGCCATGAGCCGCAACCAGCCCAAAGCTGCCCTGACCGCCCTCGCCCACCCTAGCCTGCAGCGTCTGGGCGAGATGCCGGCTGAGCTGCAAGTGCGCACCTACAGCGTGCATGCCGCCGCCCTCGAAGCCGATGGCCAGACCTTGGCCGCAGCGCAGCAGCGGGTGCAACTGGCGCCTTTGCTCAGTGGCCAGGCTGCCAGCGCCAACAACGACACGATCTGGGCACTGGTCGCTGCCTTGCCTGCCGAGCAGCTGCAATCGACTGGCAACGACACCCTGGCCGGCTGGACCAGCCTGGCCCTGGCGGTAAAAAGCGCCGGCACGCTGGAGCAGCAACAGGCTGCGATCGACGCCTGGCGCAACCAGCATCCAGAGCACCCCGCCGCCAAGCAACTGCCGACCGCGCTGACCAAGCTCAAGGAACTGGCCAGCCAGCCCCTGACCAAGATCGCCCTGCTGCTGCCTCAGGAAGGCTCGCTGGCCGGCGTCGCCCGCGCCCTGCGTGACGGTTTCATGGCCGCACATTTCCAGGCCCAGCAGACAGGCCAGCAGGCACCTGCGATCCAGGTCTATGACAGCTCGCGGATCAGCTCGCTGGACGATTTCTACCGCCAGGCTCAGGCCGATGGCGTGCAACTGGTAGTCGGCCCGCTGGAAAAACCGCTGGTGAAAAAGCTCGCCGCCTACCCACAGTTACCGCTGCCGACCCTGGCCCTGAACTACGCCGAAGCCGGCCAGAGCGCACCGCCGCAGCTGTTCCAGTTTGGCCTTGCGGCAGAAGACGAAGCCCGTGAAGTGTCGCGCCGTGCACGCGCCGACGGCCTGGTCCGCGCTGTTGCACTGGTGCCGAGCGGCGAATGGGGCGACCGCGTGCTGTCCGCCTTCCGCAAGGACTGGGAAAGCAACGGCGGCACCCTGCTGGCTGCCGAGCGCATCGCCCAGCCGGTCGCCCTCGCTCAGCAAATCGCCGAGCTGTTCCAGCTGCGCCAGAGTGAAGGCCGTGCCAAGAGCCTGCAAAGCACGGTCGGTGGCAACATTGCCGCACAGCCGTCACGCCGTCAGGACATCGACTTCATCTTCCTCGCTGCCACGCCGCAGCAGGCGCAACAGATCAAGCCGACGCTGAACTTCCAGTACGCAGGGGATGTGCCGGTCTACGCCACCTCCAACCTGTACAGCGCCAGCGGTGACGTCAACCAGTACAACGACATGACCGGCATCCGCTTCTGCGAAACGCCGTGGCTGCTCGACAGCAGCAACAGCCTGCGCCAACAAGTCGTGCAGCAGTGGCCGCAAGCCGCTGGCAGCCTTGGTCGACTTTATGCGATGGGCGTTGATGCGTATAGCCTGGCACCGCGTCTGGGCCAACTGAAAGCACTGCCTGACAACCGCGTACAGGGCCTGTCCGGCAGCTTGAGCATGAACCCGAGCCAGCGCATCGAGCGTCAACTGCCATGGGCAGAGTTCGCCGGCGGCCAGGTCAAACGCCTGCCGGACACGCCGCGCTGATGCAGGCGGCATCGCCTGGTCGCGCCGGCCAGGATGCTGAGGACTACGCCCTGGAGTATCTTCTGGGGCAAGGTCTGCAGTTGCTGGCGCGCAATTGGCGATGCAAGGGAGGCGAGCTTGATCTGGTCATGCTCGACGCCGATACAGTAGTATTCGTCGAAGTCCGCTATCGGCTGCACGCAGACTTCGGTGGCGCCCTCGGCAGTATCGATGGGCGCAAGCAGAAACGCCTGGCGCTGGCCGCCAGCATGTTTCTGCACAAGGAGTTCCGCTGGGCCAATCACCCCTGCCGCTTCGATGTCATCGCTCTACAAGGCAGCGGCCATGCAGGGCAACCGCTGCAATGGCTGAAAAACGCCTTCCAATGCTGAACCCACTGCGAATTTTTTGCTCTATGTTTCGCGGGCTGGTCCCTGTTGCGCGTCGCACGGGCCACCGCCCCTCTTAAGGTCACACCAGATGGACATGCAATCCCGAATTCGCCGGCTGTTTCAGGCCAGCATCGACACCAAGCAACAGGCAATGGACATGTTGGCGCCGCATATCGAGCAGGCCAGCCTGGTCATGGTCAATGCCATGCTCAATGAGGGCAAGATGCTCGCCTGCGGCAACGGCGGCTCAGCCGGCGATGCTCAGCATTTCTCGTCCGAGTTGCTCAACCGTTTCGAGCGTGAGCGCCCGAGCTTGCCGGCGATCGCGCTGACCACCGACAGCTCGACGATCACCTCGATTGCCAACGATTACAGCTACAACGAAGTATTCTCCAAGCAGATCCGCGCCCTCGGCCAGCCCGGCGACGTGCTGCTGGCGATCTCTACCAGCGGTAACTCGGCTAACGTGATTCAAGCGATCCAGGCAGCACATGATCGTGAAATGATTGTCGTAGCAATGACTGGGCGCGACGGCGGTGGCATGGCCTCGCTGCTGCTGCCCGAAGATGTCGAGATTCGCGTACCGTCGAACGTGACTGCGCGCATCCAGGAAGTCCACCTGCTGGCGATCCACTGCCTGTGTGATCTGATCGACAGCCAACTGTTCGGGAGTGAAGAATGATCCCCAAGCGTTTTGGCCTGATGGCCCTGACTCTGTGCCTGAGCCTCTCCGGCTGCAGTTCGGTATTGACCTCTACCCGCGACAATCCTATCGAGGACGATCGCGGCACCCGCACCATCGGCAGCAAGATTGACGATTCACTGATCGAAACCAAGGTCTCGGTCAACATCGCCAAGGCCAACCCTGACCTGGACAAAGGCTCGCACATCGTTGTCAGCAGCTATAACGGCGTTGTCCTGCTGGCCGGGCAAACCCCGCGTGCCGACCTCAAGAGCCTCGCCGAGCAGACCGCCGGCCAGGTGCAACGGGTCAAGAAGGTGCATAACGAAATCCAGGTGATGCAGCCGTCTTCGATTCTGGCGCGCAACAACGACGCCTGGCTGACCACCAAGATCAAGGCGCAGATGCTTGGCGACGCCAATGTGCCTGGCTCGCGCATCAAGGTCATCACCGAAAACGGTATCGTCTACCTGCTCGGCCTGGTTACCCAGGGCGAAGCCAACGCCGCGACCAGCGTGGTGCAAAGCGTTTCCGGCGTGCAGAAAATCGTCAAACTGTTCGAATACATCGACTAAGTCGCACCCGGCGGGAGGGCTGCGTCCTCCCGCCCTCCTCACCCGATCCAGGAAATACTCCATGACCAAGTTTCTGCTGCCCGCGCTGCTGATCGGCGCCTGTGCATCCCTGGCTGGCTGCTCCAGCCCGAGCATCATCACCCTCAATGATGGCCGTGAACTGCAGGCATTGGACCAGCCCCACTTCGATCGCGCTTCTGGCTTCTATGAATTCGAACAGCTGGACGGCAAGCGCACGCGCATCAACAAGGATCAGGTTCGTACCATTACCGACCTGTAATTGCTGATCTAACGCTTACAAAAAAGGCGATCCTCTCGGATCGCCTTTTTCGTTACTTGACCACCTTCAGACTCGGTCGTCCGCTTGGACGCGGCGGCTGGCCACCACCTTCGGGCGGGCCGTCGTTATCCGGCTCGTCAACTTCATCCTCAAGCTCTTCATCATCCAGCAGCGAAGGCTCAAGCTCGAACACCATGCCCTGACCGTTCTCGCGGGCGTAGATGCCCAGGATCGCGCCGGTGGGCACGAACAACGAATGCGCGACGCCGCCGAAGCGGCCTTCAAAGCTCACTGCGTCGTTATCCATGTGCAGGTTGCGCACCGCACTGGGCGACACGTTCAGGACAATCTGACCATCACTGGCGAAGCCCTGGGGCACCTGGACGGCCGGAAACTCGGCATTGACCAGCATATGGGGCGTGCAATCGTTGTCGACGATCCACTCGTACAGTGCTCTAACCAGATAGGGGCGACTGGAGTTCATCAACGGCTCCTTAAAGCTTGCGCATTTCACGTTCAGCAGCAGACAGGCTCGCCTGGAATGGCTCGCGGGCGAACTGTCGCTCCATATAATCAAGCAGCGGCTTGGCTTGCCGCGGCAGTTCGATACCCATTACCGGCAAACGCCAGAGTATGGGCAGTAGACAACAATCGACCAGGCTTTGCTCATCACTCATGAAGCAGGCCATCTCGGCAAACAATGGCGCAACCCCGGTCAGGCTCTCGCGCAGTTCCTTGCGCGCCTTTGCCTGCGCAGCCTCGGTGCTGCGCTTGTCGAGCAGCACGTCGGCCAGCGAGCACCAGTCGCGCTGGATGCGGTGCACCAGCAGGCGGCTGTTGCCGCGTGCGACCGGATACACCGGCAGCAGTGGCGGGTGCGGATAGCGCTCATCGAGGTATTCCATGACTACGGTCGACTCGTACAGCGCCAGATCGCGATCAACCAGGGTTGGCACACTGGCGTAAGGGTTCACTTCAACCAGCTTGGGTGGCACACGCCCAGGATCGACGTCGATGATCTGCACGCTGACGCCCTTTTCGGCGAGCACCAGGCGGACCCGGTGCGAGTAATGATCAGCGGGATCGGAATAGCAGGCTAACCTGTTGGTTACGCCCATGCAGCGCCTCCTCGTGGGGATGCTTGTAAAACACAAATGCAAACGCGCCCTGAGGGGCCCAATGCAGTTGCACGGGGCGCCTCAGGGCGCGTTCAACTAACCAGAAACTACTGCGTGATCAGTGCACGTCCTTCCAGTATTCGCGCTTGAGCAAATAGGCGAACACGAAGAAGAAAGCCAGGTACAGCAACACATAGGTACCGATGCGCTGGCTCTCCAGTTTGACCGGGTTGGCCGAATAGGCCAGGAAGGTCACCAGGTTCTTGACCTTCTCGTCGAACTGCTCGGGCGTCAGGGTACCGGATTTCGGCTCGATGGTCAGCTGATCACATGCTTCATGGGTCAATGGGCTGCCCGTCAACGGGTCATATTGCTTCTTGCCGTCGACAACGCTCTGCACCTGCTTGCAGCCAATCACCTGATTACCCTGCAGGCCAACCAGCACGTTAGGCATGCCGACGTTGGGGAAGACCTTGTTGTTGACCCCGTATGGCCGCGAGTTGTCCTCATAGAAGCTACGCAGGTACGAGTACAGCCAATCGGTACCACGCACCCGCGCAACCAGGGTCAGGTCTGGCGGTGCAGCGCCGAACCAGGTCTTGGCGTCAGCCGGCTGCATGCCGATCTGCATGTGGTCGCCGATCTTGGCACCGGTGAACACCAGGTTTTCCAGCATCAGCTCATGGGGGATACCCAGGTCATCAGCGACCCGCTCATAGCGCTGAAACTTGGCGCTATGGCAGCCCATGCAATAGTTGGCAAAGGTCCGCGCACCGTCCTGCATGGCGGCTTTGTCACTCAGGTCGATATCGACCTTGTCCAGCTCCAGGCCGTGTTCCGCGGCAAAGGACAAGGCAGGCATCACTGCCAGGAACAGTACTGCAATAAGCTTTTTCATCAGCCAGTCACCCTTTCCGGAACCGCTTTGGTCTTCTCCAGCCTTGTGTAGAACGGCATCAGCAGGAAGTAGGCGAAATACAGCACGGTACAGACCTGCGACAGCAGGGTCCGCCCCGGCGTAGGTGCCAACACACCCAACACACCGAGAATCACGAAGCTGACGCAGAACACCAGCAGCCAGATCTTGCTCAGCCAGCCCTTGTAGCGCATGGAACGTACCGGGCTGCGGTCAAGCCAGGGCAACACGAACAACACGGCAATGGCGGCGCCCATGGCGATCACGCCGAACAGCTTGTCGGGCACCGCGCGCAGGATCGCGTAGAACGGTGTGAAGTACCACACAGGAGCAATGTGCTCGGGTGTCTTGAAGGCGTTGGCTTGCTCGAAGTTTGGTTTTTCGAGGAAGTAGCCGCCCATTTCCGGGAAGAAGAACACCACCGAACAGAACACGAAGAGGAACACCACTACGCCGACGATATCCTTGACGGTGTAGTACGGGTGGAACGGGATACCGTCGAGGGGAATGCCGTTTTCGTCCTTGTGCTTCTTGATGTCGACGCCGTCAGGGTTGTTCGAGCCGACTTCGTGCAGCGCCAGGATATGCAGCACCACCAGGCCGAGAATGACGATCGGCAAGGCCACCACATGCAAGGCAAAGAAGCGGTTCAGGGTGATCCCCGAGATCAGGTAGTCGCCGCGAATCCACTGGGTCAGGTCATCGCCGATCACCGGGATGGCGCCGAACAGCGAGATGATTACCTGCGCCCCCCAATACGACATCTGGCCCCAAGGCAGCAGATAGCCCATGAACGCTTCAGCCATCAGCGCCAGATAGATCAGCATACCGAACAGCCAGACCAGCTCACGCGGCTTCTGATAAGAGCCGTAGAGCAGCCCGCGGAACATGTGCAGGTAGACCACGATGAAGAACGCCGAGGCGCCGGTGGAGTGCAGGTAGCGCAGGATCCAGCCGTACTCGACATCGCGCATGATGTACTCGACCGAGGCGAACGCCTCCTCGGCCGAAGGGGTGAAACTCATGGTCAGCCAGACGCCGGTAACAATCTGGTTGACCAGCACCAGCAACGCCAGCGAGCCAAAGAAGTACAGGAAGTTGAAGTTCTTCGGCGCGTAGTATTTGCTCAGATGCTCTTCCCACATCTTGGTCGCGGGGAAGCGCGCATCGATCCAGTCCATGAACTTGCTCATCATGCGTTCTCCTGATCGACGCCGATGACGATGATGTCGTCCGTCTCGTATGAGTGCGGAGGCACTGGCAGGTTGAGAGGTGCCGGCTGGGACTTGTAGACGCGGCCAGCGAGGTCGTAGTGAGAGCCGTGGCAGGGGCAGAAATAGCCACCTACCCACTTGGGCCCAAGATCGACCGGCGCCACTTCAGGACGGAAGGTCGGCGAGCAGCCCAGGTGGGTGCACAGGCCAACCAGCAGGAGGATTTCCGGCTTGATCGAGCGCACCTCTGGGTCGACGTAAGTCGGCTGCACCGAGGCCTGCGATTCTGGATCAGCGAGTTCGCCGACGATTTTCTTGAGATTGCCGAGGATCTCTTCTGTGCGTCGCACGATGAATACTGGCTGCCCGCGCCACTCAGCAACCATCTGCTGGCCGGGTTCAATCTTGGCAATATTGACCTTCACCGGTGCACCGGCGGCTTTCGCCTTGGCACTGGGAAACCATGACCCCACGAACGGTACCGCAGCCCCCACAGCCCCCGCTGCACCCACCACGGACGTGGCGGCTACGAGGAAGCGGCGCCGGCCTGCGTTGACGCCGTCATTACTCATTCAGTCCTCTCCCATCAGCTGCTCTGGCCTGTTGAACCAGGCCTGTATTTTGTGAATGTCTGTGGCACTAAATTTTGGTCGCCATGGTAAGAAACAAATCCACACACTGACAAGGTGATTAGCCCCGGCCGGGCTACAACCCACGCTTTGCTTGATCTGCGTCTATAAGGCGACTCGCCACGGACATGCTGACAGGTTAGTTCAAGGCAAAAAAAAAGCCCGGTTCCAAGGAACCGGGCTTTTTTCGACTGCCGAAGCGAAATTAACGCTTGGAGTACTGAGGACGCTTACGTGCTTTACGCAGACCCACTTTCTTACGCTCGACTTCACGAGCATCGCGGGTTACGTAGCCAGCGCGACGCAGAGCAGGGCGCAGGGCTTCGTCGTAGGCCATCAGAGCGCGGGTGATACCATGACGGATCGCACCGGCTTGACCGCTGACACCACCACCGGAAACGGTGACGTAGATGTCGAACTTGGCAACGTTCTCGGTCAGCTCGAGCGGTTGACGAACAACCATACGAGCGGTCTCACGACCGAAGAAAGTGTCCAGAGGACGGTTGTTGATGGAGATGTTACCGGTACCTGGACGCAGGAAAACGCGAGCGGTTGCGGTCTTGCGACGGCCAGTGCCGTAATTTTGAGTCGCCGACATAATGAACTATCCCCTTAGATCTTCAGTTCTTGAGGCTGCTGAGCAGTGTGTGGGTGAGCAGCACCCGCGTACACTTTCAGCTTGCGATACATGTCGCGACCCAGCGGGTTCTTAGGCAGCATGCCCTTGACCGCGGTCTCGATGATACGCTCAGGGGCTTTAGCGATCAGCTTGTCGAAGCTGATTTGCTTGATGCCACCTGGGAAGCCGGAGTGGGAGTAGTACATTTTGTCAGTAGTTTTAGCACCAGTGACACGTACCTGCTCGGCGTTGATGACGACGATGTAGTCGCCGGTGTCAACGTGAGGGGTGTATTCAGCTTTGTGCTTGCCGCGCAGACGACGAGCGATTTCGGTAGCCAGACGACCCAGGGTCTGACCAGCGGCGTCGACGACGAACCAGTCGCGCGTTACTGTTTCTGGTTTAGCAGTAAAAGTTTTCATTATCTCTAAAGCCTCAGAGGCCGCCCAAGCAATAAAAAATAGACGGCGAATCTTACTGGATAGTGCGCAACTTGACAAGCAAGCACGCAGCCGAATACGGACGCTATTGGGGGCTCGGGTCGGGCACGTCCAATATCCGGCGGGTTTCTCTCGTAATGCAGTGCATCACTTCCGCAAAACGGAGAGGGGCAGGATTATCCAGATTGCAGAAAAAAATTCAACCTGCTTTTATGGTCTTTTTCGCCAGAGAGAAGCTTCCAGATGGAATACCGCAAGCTCGGCCGTACCGACCTCAACGTCAGCGCCCTGTGTCTGGGCACCATGACCTGGGGCGAGCAGAACGATCAGGACCAGGCTTTTGCCCAGATCGCCCGGGCCAAGGCCGGCGGGATCAACTTCATCGATACCGCCGAAATGTACCCGGTGCCGCCGCGCCCGGAGACCTACGCCGCCACCGAACGAATCATCGGTAACTGGTTCAAGGCCAACGGCGATCGCGACCAGTGGACTCTGGCGAGCAAGGTTGCCGGCCCGGGCAACGGCATCAGCCACATCCGCGACGGCCAGCTCAAGCACAACCGCCAACACATCATTGCCGCGCTGGATGCAAGCCTTGAGCGCCTGCAGACCGACCACATCGACCTGTATCAGCTGCATTGGCCAGAGCGCAGCACCAACTTCTTCGGCAAGCTTGGCTACCAGCACCTGCCGCAGGACCACTTCACACCACTGGAAGAAACCCTCGAAGTGCTCGACGAGCAGGTTCGTGCCGGCAAGATCCGTCACATTGGCCTGTCCAATGAAACGCCATGGGGCACGATGAAGTTCCTGCAACTGGCCGAGAGCCGCGGCTGGCCGCGGGCGGTATCGATCCAGAACCCCTACAACCTGCTCAACCGCAGCTTCGAGATCGGCCTGGCCGAAGTGGCGATACGCGAGCAATGCGGGCTGCTGGCCTACTCGCCGCTGGCATTCGGCATGCTTGCCGGCAAGTATGAAAACGGCGCCAGACCTGAAGGCGCGCGGTTGACGCTGTTCAACCGCTTTGCCCGCTACTCCAACCCGCAGACCGTCGCCGCCTGCAGCCGTTACGTGCAGATAGCCCGCGAGCATGGCCTGGACCCGGCCCAGATGGCCCTGGCGTTCGTCACCCGCCAGCCGTTCGTGACCAGCAACATCATCGGTGCGACCAGCCTTGAACAACTGGAAAGCAACCTCGCCAGCGCCGACCTGAACTTGAGCGATGAGCTACTGGCAGCCATCGAAGCGGTGCACCAGGATCAGCCAAACCCGGCGCCGTGATGCAGCCGTAACAAAGTGGCAGCGGGTCAGCCCGCTGCCGCAGCCAGCCGGATCGGGACGGGACGGGGTAGACACAATCGCCAAAAAATAAGACGATCCAGCCGGTGATTGACCACTCTACCCTATAAGAACAATGACAATGATGTTTACCCAACCCACCGCTTCACTGCGGCGCGTCAGCATTCTGGCCGTCGATAATGTGTTCGCCTCGACCCTGATGCAGGCCAAGGATTTCTTCCATCTGGCCAGCCTGCGCTACGGCAAGCAAATGGGCCTGGGCCTGCAACCGATGTTCGAAATCTGCCTGGTCAGCCCCGATGCTGCACCGGTGGACAGCTTCAGCAACGTGCAGGTGCCGGTAGACGGCGGCCTGGGCGATGCCGATGTGATCATCCTGCCGGCGTTCTGGGATGACTTCGACAACCTTCAGCAACGTTATCCGCAGGTCTTGCCATGGCTACGCGAGCAGCATGCGCGTGGCGCGGTGCTCTGTGGCGAAGCCAGCGGCGTGTACTGGCTGGCCGAAGCGGGCTTGCTCGATGGCAAGGAGGCTACCACCTACTGGCGCTTCTTCACTGACTTCGCCGAGCGTTTCCCGACTGTTCGGCTGAACCAGGACAAGCACCTGACCGATGCCGACAACCTATACTGCGCGGGCGGCGCGACTTCGGCCTGCGACCTGTACATTTACCTGATCGAGCGCTTCTGCGGGGCCAATGTCGCCCGCGCGGTAGCCCGCGACATCCTCTATGAAGTGCAACGTAACTACACCCCAGGGCGTATGGGTTTTGGTGGGCAGAAGCTGCATCAGGACCTGATCATCCTGCAGATGCAGCATTGGCTCGAAGAGCACTTCGCGGACAAATTCCGCTTTGAAGACGTCGCCCGCAACCATGGCATGAGCATTCGCAATTTCATGCGCCGGTTCCAGACGGCTACCGGCGACAAGCCCCTGCACTATCTGCAAAGGCTGCGCATCGAAACCGCCAAGGGTTTGCTGTCGAGCACCCGCAAGAGCATCAAGACCATCAGTTATGAGGTGGGCTACGACGATGCGAGCTTCTTTGCCCGGCTGTTCCGCCAGCATACCGAGCTGTCGCCGAACCAATATCGCCAGCAGTTCATGCAGGAAGCGTGAGCCGCATTGGGGCTGCCTTGCAGCCCCAGTCACATCGAATCAGGGCTTGTGCGCCCGAGACAGGAATTCGTGCGACTGCATCTCCAGCAAACGGCTCAGCGTACGCTGGAACTCGAAGCTCAGCCGCCCGCCGGTGTACAGATCCTTCAACTCAACCTCAGCTGAAATGATCAGCTTGACGTTACGGTCGTAAAATTCATCGACCATGTTGATGAAGCGCCGGGCGATATCGTCGGTAGCCACACCCATCTGCTCGACATTGCTCAGCAGCACGGCATGGAAGATCTTGCCCAGCTCGATGTAGTCGTTCTGGCTGCGCGGCCCGTCGCACAAGGCGCGGAAGTCGAACCAGGCGACATCGTCACAGGTACGCAGGGCGTGAATCTCGCGATTCTCGATCATCAGCACGTCGTTCTCGACCGCCTGCGTGCACTCCGGGGTCAGCGCCTTGAAGCTCTGGCGCAGGCTCTCGTGCGCAGCGGCATCGAGCGGGAAGTGGAACAGTTCGGCCTGCTCGAGGTGGCGCAGACGATAGTCGACGCCGCTGTCGACGTTCACCACATCGGTGTACTGCTTGATCATGGCGATGGCTGGCAGGAAGCGCGCACGCTGCAAGCCATCCTTGTACAGGCCGTCAGGCACGATGTTGGAGGTCGCGACCAGTGATACGCCGTTCTTGAACAGCTCTTCCATCAAGGTGCCGAGGATCATCGCATCGGTGATGTCGGAGACGAAGAACTCATCGAAGCAGATGACCCTGGCTTCGTTGGAGAAGCGCTTGGCGATCACCGTCAGCGGGTTCTTCTCGCCCTTGAGCGTGCGCATTTCTTCGTGCACGCGCTTCATGAAGCGGTGGAAGTGCGTGCGCATCTTCTGTTCGAACGGCAGCGCCTCATAGAAGGTGTCGACCAGATAGGTCTTGCCGCGCCCTACCCCACCCCAGAAGTACAAGCCCTTGACCGGGGCCTGGTCCTTCTTGCCGAACAGCTTGCCGAACACGCCGGGCTTGTTGTTCTGCGCCGCGACCAGGTCGTCGTACAGACGCTGCAGATGACGCACCGCTGTTTCCTGCGCCGCATCATGGAAGAAATCGGGACGTTTGAGATCTGCTTGATATCGTTCTAAAGGCGTCATAATTCGCTGGTGAGGTAACAAAAGCGGGCCGTCACTGTAGCGACGGGCCCGCATAATGGCAATCAGACTTGCGGCGAAATGCCTCAGTCGGCTTGTGGCTGGAGCGCTGCGTGCAGGGCTTGCACGGCAGCGTCGCGCGCTGATGCATCGGCAAACTGCGGGCCTTCCGCGACCTGCTCACCGTTCAGCCACAAGGCAAAGCTCAGGCCGTCGACGCGTACATCGGCTTCACCACCCTGCTGCAGCTGCTTGCTCACCGCACCGGCGCTCTTGCCGTCGGCGAAGCTGCGCGACAGCAGCAATTGCTCGCCATCGGCGGCCAGCAGGCGGAAGCGGAAGCTGCCGTCTTCATCACGGAAGCTGACAAAACGGGCGCTCTTGGCGGCCTTTTTCTTCACGTCGGTGCTGGCCTGGACACTGCTGCGGAACGAGCGCAGGCCGACCGCTTCGCGCAGTTGTTCAAGGAACGGCGTCGCGCTCTTGCGCGCCTTGGCCGCGCCGGCCAGAAGGATGTCTTCAAGGTCGGCAGGACGTGCGATCAGCTGATGATAATGCTCGCGAGGCGCGGCCAGTTGGCCGTCCAGCAGCTGGAACAGGCGCTGCTTAGCCTCGCCCCAGCCCAGCCCTTGCAGCAGCGCTTCATGTAGCTCTGCCGATTGCGCCGGTGTAGCGAACGCCTGGTACAGGGTGAACAGGTGCGAGCTGTCCGGGTCTTTCGCTTCGCCAGGGGCACGGGAGTCGGTGACGATGCGCGAGATGGCGTCTTTCATGTCCTTGGCGCTGGCGAACAACGGGATGGTGTTGTCGTAGCTTTTGGACATCTTGCGCCCATCCAGACCCGGCAGGGTCGCCACGCTTTCTTCGATCACCGCCTCGGGCATGGCGAAGAAGTCCTTGCCCTGGCCGAACAGGTGGTTGAAGCGCTGGCCAATGTCACGGGCCATTTCCACGTGCTGGATCTGGTCACGGCCAACCGGCACCTTGTGCGCGTTGAACATGAGAATGTCCGCCGCCATCAGCACCGGGTAGCTGAACAGGCCCATGGTCACGCCGGCATCCGGGTCTTCGCCGTTTTCCAGGTTCTTGTCTACCGACGCCTTGTAGGCGTGGGCGCGGTTGAGCAGGCCCTTGCCGGCGACGCAGGTCAGCAGCCAGGTCAGCTCAGGGATCTCGGGGATGTCGGACTGACGGTAGAAGGTGACCTTGTCCGGGTCGAGCCCGCCCGCCAGCCAGGTGGCGGCGATCTCCAGGCGCGAACGCTGGATGCGCAGCGGGTCATCGCACTTGATCAGCGCGTGATAGTCGGCCAGGAAGTAGAACGAGTCGGCACCGGGCTGCTGGCTGGCAAGGATGGCCGGGCGAATGGCGCCGGCGTAGTTGCCCAGGTGCGGGGTGCCGGTGGTGGTGATACCGGTAAGAATGCGCGTAGTCATGGGTAATCGCTTGATCAGGCTTGGCTCAGTTCGAGAGGCGCGGCAGTACCAGATCCTTCAGATCGGTCAGCTTGCCATGGAAAAAGTGTCCGCATTCTGCCACTTTCAGCAGCTCATGGGGGCGCGACAGGCTGTCGGACCATTCGTAAACCAGCTGGGGATCGACGACTTCGTCGGTGTCTGGCTGGATGACGGTCAACGGGCATACCTGCGGCAGCGGGAAGTCGTCATTCAAACGCATCACAGCAGGTGCGATCATGAACAGCTGCTGCAGCGTTGCGCCCTGGCTTTCCAGGCGCCCGGCAAGACTCGCGGCAACGAAACCGCCGAACGAGAAGCCCATCAACACCAGCGGCAGTTCGGGGTAGCTGGTCCGCACCCAGGCGGCGACGGCCTCGGCATCAGCCACTTCACCCGCGCCCATGTCATGGCTGCCAGCGCTTTGGCCGACGCCGCGGTAATTGAAGCGCAGCGTGTTGTAGCCAGCATCGCGAGCAGTGCGTTGCAGGGTCGAGACCACCTTGTTGAGCATGGTACCGCCCTGCACCGGATTAGGGTGGCAGATCAGCACTACGCCACGCGGCTCGGCCACTTCCAGCTGCAAGGCTTCCAGTTGGCCGCATGGGCCATCGATGAACAAGGGGGTTTCGCGGATAAGCAAAGCACTACTCCGTGACCTCGGAAGGGGTCGACTCGTCTAGCTGATGAATTCTGTTCTGAAATATTTGCGATCGTTCGCGGTATACAGCGCAGGTCTGAGCCGTTAACGTAAAGCAAAGCCGTTTATAGAGGAAGGACTCGTGGAACTCTCGCTCCTTGTTTGGTTGTTGCCGACCCTGGCCCTGGTCGTCGGCGTAGTCGTCGGCTTCGTCGTGGCCCGCCTGCTGCCCAACGCAGCGCCCAGCAGCACACAGCGTCAACTGGATGATATCCAGCAACGTTTCGACAGTTATCAAAGTGAAGTGGTCACCCACTTCAACAGCACCGCAGCCCTGGTTCAACGCCTGACCCAGAGCTACCAGGACGTGCAGGATCACCTGGCCGACGGTGCCAACCGCCTGGCCCTGGACGAGCTGACCCGTCAGCGTCTGCTGGCAGCGCTGCACTCGGAGGCTGCGCAAAGCCATCGAGATCGCCTGACGCCGCCGAAAGACACCGCCGAAGTGCCGCGTGACTACGCGCCCAAGACGCCTAACTCGCCGGGCATGCTCGACGAGAGCTACGGCCTCAAGCGCTGATCCGAGCTGTACATTGAAAAGGCCTCGCGAGAGGCCTTTTTGCTGTCTGGGCGAAGCGTGAGCACGTGCAACTCAAACGCTGGCGCGCAATGCCTGCTCGATATCAGCCAGCAGGTCCTCGATATCCTCAAGCCCCACCGACAACCGCACCAACCCCTCGCCTATGCCGTGCTGCGCGCGCTCGACGGGGGTATAGCTGGAGTGAGTCATGCTCGCCGGATGCTGGGCCAGCGACTCGGCATCACCCAGGCTGACCGCGCGGCTGAACAGCTGCAGGGCATTCATGAAGCGCCGACCGGCTTCGATACCACCCTTGAGCTCGAAGGCAATCATGCCGCCGGGCGAGCGCATCTGCCGCTGCGCCAGCGCGTACTGCGCGAAGCTCGGCAGGCCGGGATAATGCAGCAACTCGACCTGCTGCTGGCCTTGCAGAAACGTAGCCACCTGCGCCGCATTGGCGCAATGCCGATCCATGCGCAGGCCGAGCGTCTTGATTCCGCGCATCAGCAGTGACGCATCGTGCGGCGACAGCACCGCGCCAGTCATGTCTTTCAGACCTTGCAGACGAATGCGGTCAATCAACGCCTTGCGCCCCGCCACCAGCCCGGCAGTGATGTCGCCATGGCCGCTCAGGTACTTGGTCGCCGAGTGCACCACCAGATCCGCGCCGAGCTCCAGCGGCCGCTGCAGGTAAGGTGTACAGAAGGTGTTGTCGACCACCACATGAATATCACGACCGTGCACGGCCTGTGCTACGGCGGCAATATCGACCAGTTCCAGTGTGGGGTTGGCGGGCGACTCGAAATAGATCATGCGAGTTTTGTCGTTGATCGCAGCTGCCAGCGCCTGAGCGTCGTTGAGGTCGACGTGCCGGATCTTGACGCCGAACTCGCCGATACCGTGGTGCAGAAAGGCAAAGGTGCAGCCATAGAGCGTCTGGCCGACAATCAGCTCATCGCCAGGGCGCAACAAGGTCCACAGGGTGGCGGTGATTGCGCCCATCCCTGAGGCAAGCGCCAGCCCTGCCTCAGCGCCTTCCAGTGAGGCGATGCGCTGTTCCAGCAAGTCCAGGGTCGGGTTGGAAATACGGCTGTAGAAATGCCCCGGCTGCTCCCCGGCAAAGCACGCTGCGCCATATTCGACAGTGGGGAAGGCATAGGTAGCCGTCTGGTAAACCGGCGGCACCAGGGCCCCGCCATGGGCGAGCGGATCGTAGCCGTGGTGAATGGCTCGGGTGGAGAATCCGGATTGGCGCTTGGCAACGTCCATGGCTACAGCCTCTTGTGGTTTGTTATAAGCTTATGCCAACGAACCACCGGGATTTTTCCAAAGTCGCCCAGTAATACCGGCGTCTACGGGCATAAAAACAACAATTGACTCTCTGGAAGGGCAAGCCATGCCTACGACCCTTGACCGCACCGATCGCGCCCTGCTCGGCGCCTTGCAGGACAACGCCCGTCTCACGGTTTCCGAACTCGCCGATCAGGTTTCCCTGACCACTTCGCCCTGCTGGCGGCGGGTCAAGCTGCTCGAAGACAACGGCTACATTACTGGCTATCAGGCAGTGCTCTCGCCCAAGGCTTTGGGCTTTGGCGTGACCGCGTTCGTCAGCATCATGATGGATTCACATACCAAAGAAATGGCCTTGGCGTTTGAGCGGCGATTGCTGGAAATCCCCGAGATCGTTGCCTGCCACAACGTGTCCGGGCGCTATGATTTCTTGCTGGAGATTCTGGCGCGGGATCTGGAGTCGTTTGGCGAATTCACCCGCGAAGTATTGCAGCGGTTGCCCGGGGTGAAGGAGATCTATTCGAGTTTTTCGTACAAGGCAGTGAAGGAGCGGCGGGTGGTTCCGGTATCCGAGAAGCATATTTGAGGGCCCCACTGCAGCCCTTGCCGATCATCAGACACACGCAACAAATAAAAAACCCCGCCGAAGCGGGGTTTTTAGTTACCTCAACTGGCCTTAGATAGCACCACGCTGACGCAACACTTCCAGCACCTGCTTGACGCCGTCTTCGACGCTGCTGAGCTGGGTATCGATAACCAGATCAGCATCCAACGGCACATCGAACGGGAAGCTTTCGCCCGGGATGTTATCGCCAGCAGCGGCGTACAGGCCCTGCGGGTCACGCTCGCGGCACGCCAGTGGCGAAGCCTGCACGTAAACCGTGATCAAGCGGTCCTTGCCGATCAGGGCCTTGGCCTGCTCGCGACCTTCGGCATCCGGTGCGACGAACGCGGCCAGGGTCAACATGCCGGCTTCGTTGAACTGACGCGCGACATGCGCGGCGCGACGCCAGTTCTCGGTGCGCCCGGCGCGGTCCTGTGGCAGGCCCTTGTTCAGGTCATGGCGCAGGTTCTGGCCATCGAGCACGTAGACCGCCCGACCCATGTCGAACAGCTTGCGCTCCACGGCGTAGGCCAGGGTGCTCTTGCCAGCGCCGGACAACCCGCTGAACAGCACGGTGGCTGGCTGCTGACCAAAGCGCAGAGCGCGCTCTTCGGTGGTGACGTGGGCCTGCTTGCCATGCTGACCAGTGCTGCCGTGCGGCAGTACCGGCGGTGCGATGATCATGCCGGCGCCAACGGTGCCGTTGGTCAGGCGGTCAATGACGATGAACGCGCCCGTAGTGCGGTTGCTGTCGTAACCATCCAGCGCGATGGCGGAGTCGAGGCTGACCTTGACCCGGCCGATCTCGTTCAACTGCAGCGAACTGGCCGCGCCCTTGTCGAGGGTGTTCACATCGACCTTGTGGGTGATGCTGGCAATCGAGCCCGGCACGTAGCTGGTGGCGCGCTTGATGTCGTACTTCTTGCCCGGCAGCATCGGCTCTTCGGCCATCCACACGAGCATGGCGTCGAACTGGTCGGTCACCGGCGGCACGTTGTCGGCATGCACCAGCAGGTCGCCACGGGAGATGTCGATCTCGTCTTCCATGGTCAGGGTCACGGCCTGGCCTGGGCCGGCGTGCTCCAGTTCACCTTCATAGGTGACGATGGATTTGACCCGGCTGCTCTTGCCCGACGGCAGTACGACGATCTCGTCGCCCTTGTGCACCACGCCGCTGGCGAGGGTGCCGGCAAAGCCGCGGAAGTTCAGATTGGGCCGGTTGACGTACTGCACCGGGAAACGCAGGTCGGTGAAGTTGCGGTCGGCAGCGACTTCGACGGTCTCGAGGATTTCCATCAAGGTCTGGCCGCTGTACCACGGCGAACGCTCGCTGCGGTTGACCACGTTGTCCCCCTTGAGCGCAGACATCGGCACGAAGTGCAGGCTGCTCGGGGTCAGGTCGATGGCCTGCGCAAACTGCAGGTAATCAGCCTTGATCGACTCGAACAGCTGCTCGTCGAAGCCTTTGAGGTCCATCTTGTTGACCGCAACGACGATGTGCTTGATGCCCAGCAGCGAGGCGATGTAGCTGTGCCGACGGGTCTGGGTCTGCACGCCGTAGCGGGCATCGACGAGGATGATCGCCAGGTCGCAGGTCGACGCACCGGTGGCCATGTTGCGGGTGTACTGCTCATGGCCCGGGGTGTCGGCGATGATGAACTTGCGCTTGGCGGTGGAGAAGTAGCGGTAGGCGACATCGATGGTGATGCCCTGCTCGCGCTCGGCCTGAAGGCCATCGACCAGCAATGCCAGGTCGACTTCTTCGCCCGTGGTGCCGGACTTTTTCGAGTCGCGGGTAATGGCCTCGAGGTGGTCCTCGTAGATCATTTTCGAGTCGTGCAACAGGCGCCCGATCAGGGTGCTCTTGCCGTCATCGACGTTGCCGCAGGTAAGGAACCGCAGCAGTTCTTTGCGCTCGTGCTGAGCCAGATAAGCGACGATGTCTTCGCTGATCAAATCGGATTGATGCGACATGGAGTAACCCTGAAAATTAGAAGTAGCCCTGGCGTTTTTTGTCTTCCATGGAGCCTGCGCCATCGTGGTCGATGACTCGGCCCTGACGCTCGGAAGTGCGCGTCAGGAGCATCTCCTGGATGATGTCGGTCAGGCTGTCGGCCTCCGACTCCACCGCGCCCGTCAACGGGTAGCAGCCAAGGGTACGGAAGCGCACCTTCTTCTTGACGATGCGGGCTTTCTCTTCCTCGGAGAGGTGCTCGAGAATACGCTCGTCGTCGATCATGATCAGCGTGCCGTTCTTCTCGATGACTTCACGCTCGGCGGCGAAGTACAGCGGCACGATCGGGATGCCTTCAAGGTAGATGTACTGCCAGATGTCCAGCTCGGTCCAGTTCGACAACGGGAAGACGCGGATCGACTCGCCTTTGTTGACCTTGCCGTTGTAGACGTTCCACAGCTCAGGGCGCTGGTTTTTCGGGTCCCAGCGGTGCTTGCTGTCGCGGAACGAGTAGACCCGTTCCTTGGCCCGGGATTTCTCCTCGTCGCGGCGCGCACCACCGAAGGCGGCATCGAAGCCGTACTTGTCCAGTGCCTGCTTGAGGCCCTGGGTCTTCATGATGTCGGTGTGCTTGGAGCTGCCATGGGTGAATGGGTTGATGCCCTGCGCCACCCCTTCCGGGTTGACGTGGGTGATCAACTCCAGGCCCATTTCCTCGACCATCTTGTCGCGGAAGCTGTACATCTCCTGGAATTTCCACTGGGTATCGACGTGCATCACCGGAAACGGCAGCTTGCCCGGGAAGAAGGCCTTGCGCGCCAGATGCAGCATCACGGCAGAGTCTTTACCGATCGAGTAGAGCATCACCGGGTTGTCGAACTCGGCGGCCACCTCGCGGATGATGTGGATGCTTTCCGCCTCCAGCTGTTTCAAGTGCGTCAGTTTGTCGACCATGGCTACTCACGTAAAACGATCTTATGAACGGCCAGCGGGCCGTGTTCGAGCGAGCCACTTTAGCACAGCGACTGCTTCTATTTAGGCAGGCGGCTAGATCGAAACGGTCTAACCATATGACTGCCGGTTTGGGCTTCAGCAGGTGTAACAGCACGCAATCTGGCGCTCAGATCGGATTCGGGCAGTCGATGAACAGGTGCTCGACGGCAAAGCGCCGGGCCAGATAGTCACCCAGCGCCTGCACGCCATAGCGCTCGGTAGCGTGGTGGCCGGCAGCGATGAAGCTGATGCCGTTTTCGCGGGCGCTGTGAAAGGTCTGCTCGGAGGCCTCGCCACTGATGAACAGGTCGACGCCCTGGGCAATTGCCGTGTCGATGTAGCCCTGGCCGCCGCCGGTGCACCAACCGATCCGCCGCACCAGTTGCTCGCCTTCGATCAGCAACGGCTCGCGACCCAGCACCTCTTGCACGCGGCGGGCGAAATCACGCGCCGAGACTGGCTCGTCGAGCGAGCCGAGCATGCCTACCACCTTGGGATTGTTTGGGTCCAGCGGGCCTTCGACGGTGATGCCCAACTGATGCGCCAGTTGCACGTTGTTGCCAACCTCGGGGTGCACATCCAGCGGCAGATGGAACGCCAGCAGGCTGATGTCATGCTTGAGCAGCGTCTTCAGGCGACGTTGTTTGATCCCGGTGATGCAGGGGTCTTCGCCTTTCCAGAAGTAACCATGGTGCACCAGCACCAGATCAGCCTCGGCTTCTACTGCCGCATCAAGCAATGCCTGGCTTGCGGTAACGCCGCTGACGATGCGGCTGACCTGGGGCCGACCTTCGACTTGCAGGCCATTGGGGCAGTAATCCTGGATCCGCGCGCTGTTCAGATAGCGTTCGGCTTCGGTGACCAGCGTGGTGAGGGCGACGGCCATGAAAAATCTCCTCGCAGTGGCATGTAGGCAGGGCGCAAGGCCCTATAATGGCGGCCATTATGAGCTGTCGCCGGCGCTGCGGATACCGCTGGCAGGCGCCCGCCAAACGCACGCCGACGATGCGCCGCAGTGGCCGTCGCCGCGCGCCGTGTTCAGGTGTATCATCGCGCGCGCCTCCCCGGGCCGCTCTGCGACGGCCCTGCCCTACTCCAGGATTGATTCGATGCTCAAGGTTCTGCGTTACTTTGGCTGGCCACTGCTTACCGGCATATTGATCGCCATGCTGGTCATCCAGCGCTTTCCGGAGTGGGTCGGCCTGCCCAGCCAGGACGTCAACCTGCAGCAGGCGCCGCAGACTACGCGGATCATGCAGGGCCCGGTGTCGTACGCCGACGCCGTCACCCTGGCGGCGCCAGCGGTGGTCAACCTGTACACCACCAAAGTGGTCAACAAGAGTGCCCACCCGCTATTCGAAGACCCGCAGTTCCGCCGCTTCTTCGGTGACAACCTGCCCAAGCAACGGCGCTGGGAATCGAGCCTGGGTTCGGCGGTGATCATGAGCCCCGAAGGCTACCTGCTGACCAACAACCACGTCACCAGCGGTGCCGACCAGATCGTGGTCGCCCTCAAGGACGGCCGCGAGACATTGGCCCGAGTGATTGGCAGCGACCCGGAAACCGACCTGGCGGTGCTCAAGATCGACCTGAAGAACCTGCCGGCGATTACCATCGGCCGCTCCGACACTATCCACATCGGCGACGTTTCGCTGGCCATCGGCAACCCGTTCGGGGTTGGCCAGACGGTGACCATGGGCATCATCAGCGCCACCGGGCGTAACCAGCTGGGCCTGAACAACTACGAAGATTTCATCCAGACCGACGCGGCGATCAACCCCGGCAACTCCGGGGGTGCGCTGGTCGACGCCAATGGCAACCTGGTCGGTATCAACACGGCGATCTTCTCCAAGTCCGGCGGCTCGCAGGGTATCGGCTTCGCCATCCCGGTAAAGTTGGCGCTGGAGGTGATGAAGTCGATCATCGAACACGGCCAGGTGATTCGCGGCTGGCTGGGGATCGAGGTGCAGCCACTCAGCCAGGAATTGGCCGAATCGTTTGGCCTCGAAGGCAAGCCAGGGATCGTCGTAGCGGGGATCTTCCGCGATGGCCCGGCGCAGCGCGCAGGTTTGCAGTTGGGTGATGTGATCCTGAGCATCAACGGCGAGCCGGCGGGCGATGGGCGCAAGTCGATGAACCAGGTGGCGCGGATCAAGCCGACCGACAAGGTGGCGATCGAGGTGATGCGCAATGGCAAGCAGCTCAAGCTGATCGCCGAAGTGGGCCTGCGCCCACCGCCGGCGCCGGTAGTGCCGAGCGAAGAGAAATAAACAAAAGGGGCCGCAATCGCGGCCCCTTTTTGTATCAGTGCAGGATCTGGCTGAGGAACAACTTGGTCCGGTCGCTCTGCGGCCGGTCGAAGAAGTCATCCGGCGCCGCCTGCTCTACGATCTCGCCCTTGTCCATGAAGATCACCCGGTTGGCCACGGTGCGGGCAAAGCCCATCTCGTGGGTCACGCAGAGCATGGTCATGCCGTCTTCGGCCAGGCCCACCATGGTGTCGAGCACCTCCTTGACCATCTCCGGGTCGAGCGCCGAGGTCGGCTCATCGAACAGCATGATCTTCGGCTTCATGCACAGCGCTCGGGCAATTGCCACTCGCTGCTGCTGACCACCCGATAACTGCCCAGGGAACTTGTGCGCCTGCTCCGGGATGCGCACGCGTTCCAGATAGTGCATGGCGATTTCCTCGGCCTTGCGCTTGGGCATCTTGCGCACCCACATCGGCGCCAGGGTGCAGTTCTCGAGAATGGTCAGGTGCGGGAACAGGTTGAAGTGCTGAAACACCATGCCGACTTCGCGGCGGATCGCTTCGATCTGCTTGAGGTCGTTGGTCAGCTCGACGCCGTCAACGACGATGCGCCCTTGCTGATGCTCCTCGAGCCGGTTGAGGCAACGGATGGTGGTCGACTTGCCCGAGCCGGACGGCCCGCACAAGACGATGCGCTCGCCCTGACGCACGTTCAGGTTGATGTCCTTGAGCACATGGAACTGGCCATACCACTTGTTCACGCCCTGCATCTGGATGATGCCTTCGGGGCCGGCAGGCTGCTTGATCGCTTCACTCATTTTGAAACTCCTAACGCTTGTGGCCAGTGTCCAGCTTGCGCTCCAGGTGCATGGAGTAGCGGGACATACCGAAACAGAAAATCCAGTAAACCAGGGCGGCAAACACATAGCCCTCGGTCGCCATACCCAACCAGGCCGGGTCTGCCGTGGCTTGGCGCACACTGTTGAGCAGGTCGAACAGGCCGATGATGATTACCAGGCTGGTGTCCTTGAACAGGGCAATGAAGGTGTTGACGATGCCCGGAATGACCAGCTTCAAGGCCTGCGGCAGGATCACCAGGCCCATCGAGCGCCAGTAACCCAGGCCCATCGCCGACGCGGCTTCGTACTGGCCTTTGGGGATAGCCTGCAAGCCACCGCGTACCACCTCGGCGATGTACGCCGACTCGAACAGGATGACGAAGATCATCGCCCGCAGCAGCTTGTCGAAGCTCATGCCCTCTGGCATGAACAACGGCAGCATCACCGAAGACATGAACAGCACAGTGATCAGCGGAATACCGCGCCAGAACTCGATGAAGGTCACCGACACCGACTTGATCACCGGCATCCGCGAGCGCCGCCCAAGTGCCAGCAGAATCCCTAGTGGCAATGCCGCGGCGATACCGACGGTAGCGATCACCAGGGTCAGCATAAGCCCGCCCCACTGCGAGGTCGGTACCTGGCTCAGGCCAAAGCTGCCGCCATGCAGCAGGAAGTAAGCCACGGTCGGGTAGACCAGCAGGTAGCCAATGCCGTAGGCCACCTTGCGCGGGAAGCGGCGGATGAACAGCGGCGCAGCACCGATCACGCCCAGCCACACGGTCAGGTCGACGCGCCAGCGCAGGTCGCTCGGGTAATAGCCATACATGAATTGGCCGAAGCGCTGCTGGACGAACACCCAGCAGGCGCCCTCCTTGGTGCAGTCGGCGCGGGTAGTGCCGGTCCAGTTGGCGTCGATGAACGCCCACTGCAGCAGCGGCGGCACGGCCAGCCAGACCAGGTAGATGGCAAAGAAGGTCAGCAGCGTGTTGACCCAGCTGGAGAACAGGTTGGCGCGCATCCAGGCCACCACACCAACGGTTTTCACCGGTGGTGGCATATCAGGTTTGAAAACATGGGCGTTCATGCGCGACTCCTACCGCTCGATCAGCGCAATGCGCTTGTTGTACCAGTTCATCAGCAACGAGATACTGATGCTGATCGTCAGATAAACCGCCATGGTGATCGCCATGACCTCGACCGACTGGCCGGTCTGGTTGAGTACGGTGCCGGCAAACAGCGAGACCAGTTCCGGGTAGCCGATAACGGCTGCCAGTGAGGAGTTCTTGGTCAGGTTGAGGTACTGGCTGGTCAACGGTGGAATGATCACCCGCAGCGCCTGGGGAATGATCACCTTGCGCAGCGTCGGGCCTTCGCGCAGCCCCAGCGAACGGGCCGCTTCGGTCTGGCCGTGGCTGACCGAGCGGATGCCGGCACGCACGATTTCGGCAATAAACGCAGCGGTATAGATCGACAGCGCCAAGGTCAGTGCCATGAACTCGGGGATCAGCACCCAGCCACCGGCAAAGTTGAAGCCTTTGAGCTGCGGCACTTCCCACTGCAGCGGGTTGCCGAACAGCAGCACGCACATGGCCGGAATGCCGACCATCAGCGCTAGGCCGACCCAGAACTTGTGGAACGGTTGCCCGGTTAGCTCGAAGCGCTTGTTGGCCTGGCGCACCATCAGCACCACAGCGACAATGGCGACCACCAGCGAAACCACAAACGGCCAGAAGCCATCGGCCATCGACGCTCCCGGCATGTTCACGCCGCGGCTACTGATAAAGAACAGGTCATCGATGTTGATGCTGCCGCGCGGCCCAGGCAACGCGGTGAACACTGCGAAGTACCAGAACAGGATCTGCAGCAGTGGCGGGATGTTGCGGAAGGTCTCGACGTAGACCGTGGCCAGCTTGTAGACCACCCAGTTGGAGGACAGGCGGCCGACCCCTACGGTAAAGCCGATCAAGGTCGCCAGGACGATACCGATGACACTCGCCAGCAAGGTGTTGAGCAGGCCGACCAGCAGCACCCGCGAGTAGGTGTCCGCTTCGGTGTAGTCGATCAGGTGCTGGGCAATGCCGAAGCCAGCACTGCGCTCGAGAAAGTCGAAGCCCGAGGTGATGCCCCGGTGCTGCATGTTGGTTTGGGTGTTGTGGATCAGGTACCAGCCCAGACCGACCACGCAGACCACCGTGAGGATCTGGAACAGCCACGCGCGCACACGTGGATCACTAAGGGAAAAGCCCTTGGGTGCGCCGATTTGATTTTGCATGAAGTGCCCCGGAAAAAAGGGATCAGAACAGCCTGCGGCGGCAGGATGCCGCCGCAGGTGCAGCCATCAGCGCACCGGTGGTGCGTACTGGATGCCGCCGTTGTTCCACAGGGCATTCAGGCCACGATCGATCTGCAGCGGGGTGCTCTTGCCAAGGTTCTTCTCGAACACTTCGCCGTAGTTACCCACTTGCTTGACGATCTGTACCACCCAGTCCTTGGGCAACTTGAGGTCTTTGCCGTATTCGCCGTCAGCGCCGAGCAGGCGGGCGTTGTCCGGGTTCTTGCCGGATTTGGCTTCAGCCTCGACGTTTTTCGAGGTGAGGCCGGCTTCTTCGGCATTGAGCATGGCGAACAGGGTCCACTTGACGATGCTGAACCACTCTTCATCACCTTTACGCACGACAGGGCCCAGTGGCTCCTTGGAGATGGTCTCAGGGAGTACCACGTAGTCGGTCGGTGCTGCCAGCTTGGAGCGTTGTGCGTAGAGCTGCGACTTGTCCGAGGTGAGCACGTCGCAGCGGCCCGATTCCAGCGACTTGGCGCTCTCGTCGGAGGTGTCGAAGGTGATCGGGGTGTACTTCAGGCCATTGGCGCGGAAGTAGTCGGAGACGTTCAGTTCGGTGGTGGTGCCTGCCTGGATGCAGACGGTCGCGCCGTCGAGTTCCTTGGCGCTGGAAACACCGAGCTTCTTGTTGACCAGGAAGCCAATGCCGTCGTAGTAGGTCACGCCAGCGAAGACCAGGCCCATGCCAGCATCACGCGAGCTGGTCCAGGTGGTGTTGCGCGAGAGTACATCGACTTCGCCGGACTGCAGCGCAGTGAAGCGCTCCTTGGCGTTGAGCTGGCTGAACTTGACCTTGGTGGCATCGCCGAACACTGCAGCGGCTACCGCACGGCACACATCGGCATCGATGCCGACGATGTTGCCCTTGGCGTCAGGTACCGAGAAACCCGGCAGGCCATCGCTCACGCCACACTGGACGAAGCCCTTTTTCTTTACCGCATCCAGCGTAGCGCCGGCCTGGGCAAAACTGGTTGCACCCAGCGCGGCGGCAGCGGTCAGGACTGCCAGCGTGGTTTTCAACATCTTCATCTACAACCTCCAAATCGCTCTTGTTGTGTCGAGCCGGAATTGCACCGCACCCTTATGAGGCGCATCCGACCCCTGTTGGCTTGTTTTTGGGTCACGTGGTGCAATGAGCTGTTCTGTGACAGCCTTTGATCCAAACGAGGGGTGTTACCGTCGCCGGTCAATCCCTTCGCATCGGTAGATCCATAGCAAGGCGCGTACCACAGTTGCCGGCTTAAGCGTTTAAGCGGTCGTCAAGTAGTAAAAGTTGTACAGTTGCGACATCTTGTTAAGGCATTCGCTACCCCTGCCTTTTTTTAATGCACTTAATACGTACACGCGCACAAATTCGGAGCAGTTATGACCAACCCGTTGATTATCGAACCGCAAACCACCGCTGACGCCTGTGTGATCTGGTTGCACGGCCTGGGTGCCGACCGTTACGACTTCCTACCGGTGGCCGAATTTCTTCAGGAGCGTTTGCTCAGCACGCGCTTTGTCATGCCCCAGGCGCCGACCCGCCCAGTCACCATCAATGGCGGCTACGCCATGCCCAGCTGGTACGACATCAAGGCCATGACCCCGGCGCGCGCCATCGATGAAGCGCAGCTGGACGAGTCGGCCGAGCAGATCATCCAGCTGATCAAGGCCGAGCAGGCCAAAGGCATCAGCTTGGCGCGGATCATCCTCGCCGGGTTTTCCCAAGGCGGCGCGGTGGTGCTGCACACTGCCTATATAAAGTGGCAGGAAGCGCTCGGCGGGGTCATTGCCCTGTCGACCTACGCGCCGACCTTCAGCGCCGAACACCAACTCAGTGCCTGCCAGGAGCGCACTCCTGCACTGTGCCTGCACGGCATCCATGACCCGGTGGTGATCCCGTCGATGGGCCGCACCGCCTTCGAGTACCTGAGCCAATGGAACGTCGCCGCGCGCTGGCAGGAGTACCCGATGGAGCATGAAGTGGCCGTGGCCGAGCTTGCCGATATTCACGACTGGCTCAGCGAACGACTGCGCTGAACCCGGCCGGCAGGCAGCTGCCGGTGCATTCCCCTACGCCGCGCCCGAATCTTGCATTACACTGGCCGGCGTATATTCCTTAATCAAATAACGAGATGACCGTGCTGAAGGCACTGAAAAAGATATTCGGCAAGGGAGACGCCGCACCGCAAACGGCTGCGCCCCAAGCCACTGAAACAGCACCCGCACCTGCGGTTCTACCGCCTGCTAACGAGGTTCAGCCTCACCCCGAGCCTGCCGTTGCCGTTGCGCCGGTCTTCCCGTCGCGCAGCGAAAAGCCTGCGCAACCCAAGCCTCGCCGCGAACGCAAGCCCAAGCCACAAGCCAGCCTGTGGAAGCTGGAAGACTTTGTCGTCGAAGCTCAGGAAGGCAAGACCCGCTTCCACGACTTCAAGCTCAGCAACGAGCTGATGCATGCTATTCAAGACCTCGGCTTCCCGTACTGCACGCCGATCCAGGCCCAGGTGCTGGGTTATACCCTGTGCGGTCAGGACGCCATCGGCCGGGCCCAGACCGGTACCGGCAAGACGGCCGCGTTTCTGATTTCGATCATTTCCCAGCTGCAGCAGACCCCGCCGCCGAAAGAGCGCTACATGGGCGAGCCGCGTGCGCTGATCATCGCGCCGACCCGCGAGCTGGTGGTGCAGATCGCCAAGGACGCCGCCGACCTGACCAAGTACAGCGGCCTCAACGTCATGACCTTTGTTGGCGGCATGGACTTCGACAAGCAGCTCAAAGCGCTTGAAGCCCGGCACTGCGACATTCTGGTGGCCACCCCGGGCCGCCTGCTGGACTTCCACCAGCGCGGCGAAGTGCACCTGGACATGGTCGAAGTGATGGTGCTCGATGAAGCCGACCGCATGCTCGACATGGGCTTCATCCCTCAGGTGCGGCAGATCATCCGCCAGACCCCGCCGAAGAGCGAACGGCAGACGCTGCTGTTCTCGGCGACATTCACCGACGACGTGATGAACCTGGCCAAGCAGTGGACCACCAACCCGGCGATCGTCGAGATCGAGCCGGAAAACGTCGCCAGCGAAACTGTCGAGCAGCACGTCTACGCCGTTGCCGGCAGCGACAAGTACAAGCTGCTGTACAACCTGATCACCCAGCAGAAGTGGGAACGGGTGATGGTCTTTGCCAACCGCAAGGACGAAGTGCGGCGTATCGAAGAGCGCCTGGTGCGCGATGGCATCAACGCTGCCCAGCTTTCAGGCGATGTGCCGCAGCACAAGCGTATCCGCACGCTGGAGAATTTCCGCGAAGGGCGCGTTACCGTACTGGTCGCCACCGACGTTGCTGGGCGCGGGATTCACATCGATGGCATCAGCCACGTGATCAACTTCACCCTGCCGGAGGATCCGGACGACTACGTGCACCGCATCGGCCGCACCGGTCGCGCTGGCGCCGCTGGCATCTCGATCAGTTTTGCGGGTGAAGACGACTCGTATCAGTTGCCGGGCATCGAAGCCCTGCTGGGTCGCAAGATCAAGTGCGAAATGCCGCCTGACGAACTGCTCCAGGCGGTGCCGCGCAAGGCGCACTGATAGTCCGATCGCAGGCCCTGCCGAACTACCAGCGTTCGGCAGCCTGCTGATCGCTGTGCCTGCCCTCGACCCAGCGTGGTCCGTCTCCGGTAGTTTCTTTCTTCCAGAACGGCGCGCGGGTTTTCAGGTAATCCATGATGAAGTTGCAGCCATCGAAGGCGGCCTGACGGTGCGCGCTGGCGACGCCGACAAAAACGATCGGCTCGCCGGGCTGAAGCGTCCCTATACGGTGCAGCACCTCGACCTTGAGCAACGGCCAACGCTGCTCGGCTTCGACAACGATCTTGGCCAGGGCCTTCTCGGTCATGCCGGGGGCGTGCTCGAGAAACATCCCCGCCACTTCGCGACCGTCGTTGAAGTCGCGCACATAACCGACAAAACTCACCACCGCACCCACGCCGGCATTGGCTGCGTGCATGGCATTGACCTCGGCGCCAGGATCGAACGCCTGTTGCTGCACTCGTACAGCCATGTTCAGCCTCCGGTCACCGGTGGAAAAAACGCAACTTCGTCGCCATCTGCCAGAGGTTCAGCCAAACGGCAAAGGTCCTGATTGCGCGCGCACATCAGGTTCTGCTCGGCGAGCACGGCATACTCCGGGCCTTTGCCAAGTAGCGTCTGGCGCACTGCTTCAACATTTTCGAAGTCGCCCTCGAGACGCTCGCCGTCACGCCCGAGCAGCTCGCGATAGCGGGCGAAGTACACCACCTCGACGCTCATTGCGCGGCCGCCTTGAAGTCGCCGCTCTTGCCGCCGACCTTCTCCAGCAGGCGCACCTGTTCGATGACCATGCCTTTGTCGACGGCCTTGCACATGTCGTAGATGGTCAGCGCGGCGACGCTGGCAGCCGTCAGTGCTTCCATCTCCACCCCGGTCTGCCCGGCGAGCTTGCAGCGGGCAACGATACGCACGGCATCAACGCCCTCGGCCGTGAGCTCGACCTTGACGCTGGTGAGCATCAGCGGGTGGCACAGCGGGATCAGATCACTGGTCTTTTTCGCCGCCTGGATACCGGCAATGCGCGCCACGGCGAACACATCACCCTTGGGGTGATCACCGTCGACGATCATCTGCAGGGTCTGCGGCAACATGCGTACACGCGCCTCGGCCACTGCCTCGCGCTGGGTCACGGCTTTTTCAGTGACGTCGACCATATTGGCACGCCCCTGGGAATCGAGATGAGTCAGCACTGCTCTGCTCCTGTGAAGGGAGTAGAGAGTGTAAACCTGCAAGTCAGCTTTTCGCAGCGAAAATAACCGGGCGGCGAACCGCCCGGCCAGATGGTTTACATATGCGACTCGGCGTACTCGGCGAGCACCGAGCGCGGAACACCCTGCAGGGTGATGTGCACGCCGTGGGGGAAGTCCTTGAAGCGCTCGGTCAGGTAGGTCAGGCCCGAGCTGGTTGCGGACAGGTAAGGGGTGTCGATCTGCGCCAGGTTGCCCAGGCAGACCACCTTGGAGCCAGCACCGGCACGGGTGATGATGGTTTTCATCTGGTGCGGGGTGAGGTTCTGGCATTCATCGATCAGGATCAGGCTCTGCTGGAAACTGCGACCGCGGATGTAGTTCAGCGATTTGAACTGCAGCGGTACCCGTTCAAGGATGTACTCGACACTGCCGTGGGTACTCTCGTCGTCCATGTGCAGGGCTTCGAGGTTGTCGGTGATAGCGCCCAGCCAAGGCTCCATCTTCTCCGCCTCGGTACCGGGCAGGAAGCCGATCTCCTGGTCCAGCCCCTGCACGCTGCGGGTGGCGATGATGCGCCGGTAGCGTTTGCTGACCATGGTTTGTTCAATGGCTGCCGCCAACGCCAGGATGGTCTTGCCCGAACCCGCCGCGCCGGTCAGGTTGACCAGGTGGATGTCCGGATCGAGCAAGGCGAACAGCGCCAGGCTCTGGTGGATGTCACGCGGTTTCAGGCCCCAGGCTTCCTGGTGCAACAGCGGCTCCTGGTGCAGGTCGAGCAACAGCAGTTCGCCCTCGCGGATGCCTTTGACCCAGCCGACGAAGCCTTGCTCGTCGATGATGAACTCGTTGACGTGCACCGACGGCAACGGGTCGGTCAGTTGTACCCGGTGCCAGGTACGGCCGCGCTCCTGACGCGTGTCGACCTTGTTGACGCGGTCCCAGAACGAACCGCTGACCGAGTGATAGCCCTTGGACAACAGCGATACGTCGTCAACCAGTTGGTCGGTGCTGTAGTCCTCGGCGGCAATGCCGCAGGCGCGCGCCTTGAGGCGCATGTTGATGTCTTTGGTGACCAGCACCACGTCCAGATCCGCACGTTTGGCGCGCAGTTCCAGCAGCTGGTTGATGATGATGTTGTCAGCGAGGTTTTCCGGCAGCAGGCGATTGGGCTCGCTGCGCGGGCCCATCAGGATCGACAGGAAGCCCTTCGGTCCGCTTTTGCCACGCTGGATCGGCACGCCCTGTTCGACGTCATTGGGTGACGCGTCGGCAAGGGTCTGGTCGATCAGGCGAATGGCCTGGCGGCAGTCGGCGGCGATGGTCTTTGTGCCCGTCTTGAGCTTGTCGAGTTCCTCCAGCACCGTCATCGGGATAGCGACGTGGTGCTCCTCGAAGTTGAGCAGGGCGTTGGGATCGTGGATCAGGACGTTGGTATCGAGCACATACAGGATTGGCTTGCTGGAGGAAGGGTTGCGTCCATGGTCATCCATACTCGGGCACCTTATGTCAGAACCGCGCGACGCATTCTGGCTGCGTCGCAGAGTGACGCCGTTCTCCCCGTATCCGCGTTGTTACGGGCGGGGGGCTCACCTGGCAAAGGAGGGTCTGGATGACGCCACCTGTGCTGCAGGAATCGGCTGTCTGGTTCTTTCATACCGCAAAAACGATGAACAAAAAAAGCTTTTTTACGTGTTGATGAAGTTTATTTTTCCGAATGACGAACCGACCTTGGCGAAGCCTCGGCATGGGTCTAGAGTCATATATCAAGCTCGATCGTCATCATCCGCCTACGCCGCTCTGCGCCGTTGCGCCAGCGTCTGCGCCGCGCCCGTATTCCTTGCAGTCCTGCCAACCGATACCGCTCTGCACCGTGTGCTGCAGCAACCACTCCAGCGCCGGCTGAGCCTTGATCTGGTTGTCATGAAACTGAATAACGCCCTTGCGCCACAACAGCATCAGCGTCACCACACGCTGGGCTGATGCCTCGGCGGTCAGTGCGCCATCGTCCATTGCGTCGATATCCCATAACGACACCTGCAGCCCTTCGCTGGCCATGAACGCCTCACCATCGCTGCGCCGCTGGCCATAGGGCGGACGGAACAGCGGCACGTACTGCTCGGGCAACTCGGCCTGCACCCACGCCTGGCTGCGGCGCAGCGAATCCTGCCAACCCTGCCATTGCGCGTGGGAGCGGTACTCCCAGCCCTGGATGCCGACGCACTGCTTGCGGTACACGTCCTGCAATCGGCCAGCGCCGCTGTCGCGGCGCTGCTGCAGGCGGTTGCCAAGGACGAAGAAGGTGGCGTTGAGTTTCTGCCGGCGCAGGTAATCGGCCAGGTTGTCGGTGCTGCTGCCCTGCCCGCCTGGTCCGCCAACAAAGGTCAGCAGGAACATCCGGTCATTCAGTTCATCGCCGTTGCGTTCGCGGCTGGACAGCCGTTCAATCTCGCTGCTGGTCTGCGGGAACAGCGCCGCCTTGCGCAGCTGTTCATCCAGGTAGCGCCGATGAAAGCTATGGCTGGGTTCGGTCCAGCCGACATAGAACTCGCCGACATCGGCATTGAACGTGGCCGCCCGGGTGCGCAATTCGGCCATCGACTCGAGCGGATAGCAGAACGACGCATCCTGCTCGCAACTGCGCTGGGCCTGCTGGTAGTTCTGCCACAGCCGCTGCCACATCCGCGCCCGCACCGCACGCACTACCGGCAGGTTGACCTGCCTGAGCTGAAGCCGCGCCGCCAGCGCCGGCTCGTCGAGCATTTCGCTCTCCTGCAGCACCTGGGCAAACGACAGGATCTCGGCCCGCGACGCCACATCGAACAGCACCGGGCTGTCCAGTTGCTCAGGCCACAGGCTGCGATCAAAGCTGGCCGGGACGACCGGGGCGGCTTGCACGGCCAGGCTCAACACACTGGCCAGCACGGCCAAGGCAATGCGCACGATCAAATTCTCCATTTCATCCTGGCCGGCACTATAGCGCGGCCCTCGACGATGTTCTGTGACTATCGTCGGCATAGTTTGGACTTGCCCGGTTCAGCCCGTAGAATCGACGCCATTCGATTTCAGGAGCCGACCCGATGCTGACGGTGATTTCCCCCGCCAAAACCCTCGACTACGACACCCCGCCGGTGACCGAGCGTTTCACCCTGCCGCAGTATCTGGATCACTCGCAGGCGCTGATCAGCCAACTGCGCGACCTGAGCCCGGCACAGATCAGCGAGCTGATGCACCTCTCGGACAAACTCGCCGGCCTCAACGCCGCACGCTTTGGCAGCTGGAGCGCAGACTTCACCCCAGACAATGCCAAACAAGCGCTGCTCGCGTTCAAAGGTGACGTATACACCGGCCTCGACGCCGAAAGCCTCAGTGAAGACGACTTCAGCTACGCCCAGGATCACCTGCGCATGCTCTCCGGCCTCTACGGCCTGCTGCGCCCACTCGACCTGATGCAACCCTACCGCCTGGAGATGGGCACCAAGCTGGCCAACCCACGCGGCAAGGACCTGTATGCCTTTTGGGACACGCGCATCAGCGAATGGCTGAACCAGGCACTGGCCGAGCAAGGCGACGACGTGCTGCTCAATCTGGCCAGCAACGAGTACTTCAGTGCGGTCAAACGCAGCGCGCTCAAGGCACGGATCATCAATGTCGATTTCAAGGACTGGAAGAACGGCCAGTACAAGATCATCAGCTTCTACGCCAAGAAAGCCCGCGGGATGATGAGCCGGTTCGTGATCCAGGAGCGGATCGCCGATCCGGAGCAGCTCAAGCAGTTCGATGTGCAGGGGTACTACTACAGTGTTGAGCAGTCGAAGCCGGATCAGCTGGTGTTTCTGCGCGATCACCTGTAGGAGCGACCTTGCCGGGGCGCCGGACCGGTCGGAAAGGCCCGCAAAGCGGGCCCGGCGATGTCGGCGGCGAAGCTGAAAATGAGGGCACGCTACGCGCGCCTTTCGCGACACAGGGCCGCTCCTACACGCCAAAGGAGGTGGTTATTGGCAGCGTCTTACTCCACCCAGACCCAACCCGCCTCCAGCCCTTGAACTTCGACGCCTTGCGGCACTGCGCGAAGGGGAGTGACGACAACATTGCGCCCTGGCTGATAGTCGTCCGCGCGATACAGCACGTAGTGGCCACTGCCGTCGTCAGTACGCAGCGCCGCTGCGGGCACCGCCAGCGCTTGCTCATTGCTGTACAGCAACACGGTCACCTGCGCGCTCATCCCCAGCCGAACGCCCAGCGCGACCGGGTCTGGCTGAGTATCCAGAGCAATCAACAAATCGAACCAGGCGCCCTGCCCTTCCTCGGTCCTGGCCTGCTGACCAACCGCGACGACCCGGCCGTTCAGCGTGTGCCCAGCAAACCCATCCCCGCTTACCTGCACGAACATCCCCTCGTGGACCTTATGCAGATCGCTTTGCTCCAGTGCGGCGCGCACCTGTAACTGGCTCAGATCGACCAGCACAAACAGCGGCGTGCCTTGACTGGCCAACTGGCCGACTTGCAGCGCAAGTTGGCGGTCCTCGCTTGGCCGAGGCACCAGCAGCCCACTGAACGGTGCGCGTACCTCGCGCTGGTTACGTAACGCCGCCAACTCGCGCTGGCGCGCTTGAGCAGCGTCGAGTTCAATGCTCGCCAGTCGCAAATCTACGCCTTGCCCGCGCTCACGGGTTTGTCGCAGATGCTGCCTGGCATCAAGCAGGTCCTGCTGCAGCATCACCATTTGTTGCTGCAAGGCCTCCACTTCCTGACGGGCGACGATACCCCGGTCGAACAGCCGCTGCGTCTGCTTCAAGGCTACCTGCGCGAGCTCCAGGCTGCTGCTGGCCATAGCCTGCGCACGTTTGGCCTGGGCCATCTCCGAGCCGCTTGCCCAGGCTTGCAGTTGCCGCAACGCGCGCTGGCTCTGCAGCAGCTGCGCTTCAGCTTGGCGAACCTGCGGGTCCAGTTCAGCAGTGTCGAGTACAGCAATGATATCTCCCGCTGCCACCTGCTGCCCCGGCGCTATCGGCAGCGCCTGAAGCAGGCCGGCAAACGGCGCCGCCACGGTCACTTGACGAACAGCCTGAATCCGCCCGAGCACGCCAAGGCGCTGCTCGATGAGTTGCGGCTCGATCCGCAGCCATGACCCGACGCTATTCTCGCTCAGCTCTGCCGGCCAAGGGCGCCATGGGCTCAGCAGAAGCCAGCCAAGCACCAGCATCGAAATTGCCAACACCTGCTGCCTAGTCATTGATGGCCACGTCCCAGCTGTCCAATGTCGTGCCCAGAATCAAGTCAAGGGCGGTCTGCGCATTCAAATAGGCGATCTGCGCGTCCAGCCGTGCACTCTGTGCGCCGCGCAGATCGCTCTCGAAACTGAGCACCTGAAAGTTGCTCGACAGGCCGAGCGCTAGCTTCTCCTGTTCGGTGGCGAGCTTGCGCCGTGACAGATCCAGTGCTCGCCCGGCGATTTGCAACTGGCGCCAACTGACCTGCACTTCGCGCACGCCATCGACAACCTCGCGCTGCAGTTGCTGACGGGCGTCGGCCAGTTGCAAGCGTCGACTATCAACGGCGACTTGGGCCCGCACCAGCCCTTGCCGCCGGCTCAAGTCAGCAATTGGGATTTCCAACTGCAACCCCAGATAGTGTTCCCAGACCTTGCCCGAATTTGGCCGCTCACGGGCCTGGCTGGTAGCACCGATCAACGACAAGTCCCAGCGCTGCTGATCCTTGGCAAGGCGCAGATCGAGGTCTGCTTGCTGATCGGCCAGCAACTGCAGCAGATAGATCGGCTGTAAGGCTTCAGCCTGGGCTAAAGCCCGCCTCGGATCTAGCCCGATCGGCTCGGCTTCCGCCTCTTCGCTAACGCGCAAGGGCGTGTCCAGATCCAGAGCCAGTGCTTGCAGCAGCGCCAGGCGGCCAGCGTGCAAGTTATTACGACTGCCCTCCAGAGCCAGTTCCTGATTGGCCAGCTCTGCTTCGGCCTGAACAATCTCGAACGCGGCCATGCGCCCGGCGTCAATCAGCTCGCGGTTGACGGCAATCAGCTGGCTGGCCCGTTGCCGAGCATCATCGGTGATGTTTAGTTGTTCCTGCGCACGTAACAGGTCGCGATACAAGCCAATGATGCGGGTGATGGTGTGTGACACCTGATCTTTGAGGGCCAGTCGATTGGCTTGCTCGGCCAGTTCCGCCTGATGCAAAGGTGCCATGGCTATGTCACGCCCTGCACCTCTGAGCAGCGGCTGGATCAGCATAAGGTTAGCGCCGTCACGATAACGCGGCCCAGCTGCATTGCCCCGAGTCTGGCCGTAGGCCCAATCGAGACTCACGCGGGTGCCGTAAGCCGTCAGCACACTCGCGCTGGGCGTTAACTCCGCCTGGCGATAGCGATCGTCCTGATTGCGGTTGGCCTGATACTGCGCCTTGAAGGAAAGTTGTGGCGCGTAGCGGTCAGCTGCAACGCGCAGCTCGAACTTGTCAGCAATGCGCTGCAAGTAAGCACTGCGAATACTGCGGTTGTCGCGCAAGGCCAAGGCAATCGCGTCGCTTAGACTCAACACCAGCTCGTCACGAGCTGCAACCGCCTTGGCCGAAACCGCCCCGGGGATGATCTGGCTAGGCGAGCGCAAGGCGGCTACGGTGATACCAGGCAGCAGGCACAGCAGCAGGCAGCAGCGCATCATCCGGTCATTCATCACGCAGCGCTGCCACGGGTTGCAGGCGCGCAGCAGCCAGCGCCGGCTGCAGGCCGAAGAACACCCCGATCAGCAGCGCACTGACCACGCCCAGCGGTATCGACCAGGGATCAAGGGCAAAATCCCAGCCCGACAGCCAAGCGAACAACCAGGCGGCCAGTACCCCAACCATCGAACCAAGCACAGCCCCGCCACTTGCCAGAATCACCGCCTCGAGCAGAAACAACCAGGCGATATCCACAGGCCGTGCGCCTAGCGCCATGCGTACGCCGATCTCACGCCGCCGCTCGATGACGCTCATCAGCATTACATTCATGACGCCTACGCCGCCAACCAGCAGTGCGATAGCGCCCAGGCCTGCCAACAACCAGCTGAACAGACGCGCCTGGCTGGCCATGCCATCAAGCAACTGCTGGGGTACCTGCACTTCGACTTCAGCGCCGGGCAGTTGCATGCGCAGATCACCGGCCAATTCATCAGCAGCAACGCGCACGCTTTGTGAATTGCGCGCCAGCGCCACTACCGCGCTGATCTGCGGTGCCGATGACAAGCGGCGCATGGCTTGCAGCGGTATCAGCAAGCCGTCATCGACCGCCACTGGCAGCAACGGGTTGTAGCCTATCGGGCCAAGGATGCCGATCACTTCGAACAGATAGAGACCCAGCTGCAATTGGTCACCCACGCTGGCCTGCAGTTGCTGCGCAGCGATCGCCCCCAGCAGCAGGTAAGGGCTGTGGGCGTCATGCTCTGACAACAACCGTCCCTGGTCGGCGGTCAGGCCGAGAACAGTGGCTAACGCCGGTGTACTGCCTGTGACCATGAGCGCTTCACTGATAGCGCCCAGACGCACCTCGACCGGCGCCATCGCCAGTGGCGCTGCGCTGATCAGCAGTGGTGAAACCGCTGACAGCTGCGGCGGCTGAGCCGTCATCGCCGGGGTCTCGCTATCACGCTGCAAAGTGGCGACCAGCAACTCGCTGCCCATGCCTTGAAATAACTGCCGAGATTGCAAGGCGGCGCTATGGCCGACATTGAGCAACGCCACCACTGCGGCGCAGCCCACCGCAATGCCCAACAAGCCCAGCCAGGCGCGACGCCCCATCGTGCCTAGGTTTGCTTTCGATTCGGCCAGCCGCTGAGAAGCGCTCGGCCCGTAATGGTCAGTGAGCATCGCCGACCTGCCCCGCCCGCACGTTCAAGCAGCGCTGCATGTGGCTGGCCATCGCGGGATCATGAGTGACCAGCAACAGGGTCACACCTCGCTCACGATTAAGCGCTTTCAATAGCTCAAGCACATCTGCCGCCGCTTCGCCATCAAGGTTGCCGGTGGGCTCATCGGCGAGTAACAACTGCGGCTCGCCGACCAACGCGCGGGCGATCGCGACGCGTTGACGCTGGCCGCCGGAAAGCTCGGCTGGCAGATGGCTCATGCGCGCCCCCAACCCGACCGACTGCAGCTGCATTCGTGCGGCGCATCTGGCCCGCGGCACAGGCATGCCGCGATAAAAAAGCGGCAAGGCAACGTTGTCCAGCACAGTCAAGCGCGGCAGCAAGTGGAAGCTTTGGAAGACAAAGCCGATGCTGCGGTTACGCATCATTGCCCGTTGCGCACCGCTGGCACCGGTCATGTTCTCACCACCGATCAGCACACGGCCATGACAGGGTTCATCGAGCAGACCGATCAGGTTAAGCAGCGTGCTTTTGCCAGAGCCTGACGGGCCAACGATGGCGCAGGATTGACCATGAGCGATCGACAGCGAGACATCACCAAGGATCACCTCGCCGCCGAGTGAACGGTGGACGTGTTCAAGCGAGATGGCGGCGCTCATGAGGGACTTGCCTGGTCGCCAAGACCTTTGGCGCTGCCCTCGTCGCCGGCCGCATCCTCGCGTTCATTAGCTGGTTTCCATTCGTTGGCGACCATGTCCAGAAGCGACGTATTGAATTCTGGCCACTCTATTTCCACAGCGCCCATCTGCATGCGGATCATGGCCTCGTAGTTACCATACCCGGCAACTTCGATGCGCGGCAGTGAGTCATAGTAATGGATAGTCTCCAGCAATGCGTCATCGCTGCGCCCGGTACGCTGACGCTCAGCATCCATCTTGTCGATTATATATCTGGCCCAGTCCTGATGTTGAGCATCCGCCTCCCATGATGCCGCACGGCGTTCATTAACCGTGAAGCTTCCGCTTTCATCGTAGGTAATCAGGCTTAGTTGATCACGCGACAGCCCCCTAAACGGGTTACTGCCCGTGCCATTGATGAAATCAGTGGCGTGCCGTGCCCTATCAAGTAACTCGACGTTATCGGTATCCGGTTTTTGCGCATCGTAAAACTCCTTTGCCGACGTATAATTCGCCCCACCAATCCTATCCCTGATCTGAGCGGCCAATTCCGCCAACTCCTTGCGTGAAAGCAGGCTATCACGAAGGGCGGCACGCGCGGATGCTTCGCTTAACTGCTTGGCCAATGGTGACAACTGCGGTTCTTCTCGCGCAACGCCAGCATCCAATTTTGCGACAATCTCAGCTTCAGAGGGCTGCACTTGGCGCCTAACGACGGCAGCACTCGCTGAAGCAGAAATAGAAGGTAGTTGCTTGTTAACAGCATCCATATTGCACACCTCTGGTAGTTTAAGAATCCAGCGCCCGTAGTTAAGCCATTACAGGAATTCAGGTAGGGCTCTACAGATCCCTAATTAGCTACTTCATTGAGAATTCGACCTTCCAGCCATAATCGGCAGCGGTACTCGTTATAGTTGCCACGCACGTAGCGCCACCACTGGGCGTTGCTGTTTTTGTCCACTGTGGTTGTTTTATTCCACCTGGCATCATCCGCATCTGAAAGGTCGTACCAAACGCGCAGGTCTTACTGCCAATGGTGTAGCGGACCATCGCTGCATTGACGTCTGGGCTGATAATCCGCTGAACACGGAAGAGTATCGAAGTGTTCGCCTCTACCTTTTCGCGGGGCTTTGGGCTGGCGATCTGATACGTGCTGGATTCGTTAGTTGTAACGATTTTCAGCACTGCCTGCTCGCGTCCCAGATTCTTGAAGGTGACATCGACGAGAGGCCCTGCCTGAGCTAACCCAGCCGCCATAGATGCCAGCGCAAGAATCACGCTCATCACCGAATTTTTCATAGCTGCTTTCATCCTTTTTTTTAAGTGATGCAGCCCGCGAACATGCAGGGCTACAGAGGCAGTACCGAATCCCCATCGTTGTGTGCAGGTTCATCTGCATTGCTCTCACCGTCTCTAACGGCACCCCGCCTCTAACCCTTAGGGTTCGTAAGGTCTTGCTCTGTTACGGCATGTGAGCCCCATTGCAGAGCACCGCGTGATAGACAGGGCGGATCGGCATTAAACGCCAAACATCAGGCGCCAAATAATCGACAAGGCAAGATCGACGCCCCCGCGCCAGCAGACCGTTCGTAGTTTTTTGACGAATTTTGCAATTATTTTTCCGGTGATGGCATATAACCATCCCGCTGGGTGTTCACCCTTTATATACCGGGGTGAAACCGTCGCGTGCTATCACCATGCAACTATGCGCACTTAGATAAATATTTAGAAATCTTTCATTTCGTCAGTTTCGGTTCAGGAACTTTGCCCCCAAGGTGCCCCTCATAGGACCCGTAACGAATCTTCATCGCTGCAGGTGAGAGATGACTTACAGATGACAAGCGGCAGGTACCTACTACCCGGCCGAAGAACTTAGGCAGACGCCACGGCAACCACCAAGCGCGCTGCCAGCTGAAGGAGATGCAAGCCCTTTTAAACGTCCTAGTGGTTGATTTCAAAGGATTTATCCACTTGAAAGAACAAGCACAGCAGTTCGCCACGTAGCGCGCTGCAGTAAAGACGGCTGCATTTCAGGGCACGTTTTTTAATGATCGGTCTTTGACTGCCTACTTAGAGTGCACACCGTTGTGCACTCCGGATTTATTCATGCCTGCGTTCGGTGAAGTGTGCACTCGCCTCGGCAAAGTGCGCCCGAATTAATGCTGGTTAATCAAACCGGCCGGCACTTCCGTGGAAGAGTCGGCGTGATAAACACTTGAGGTGAAAGCGATGCGTATCAGCATTTTTGGTTTGGGTTATGTGGGTGCAGTGTGTGCAGGCTGCCTGTCGGCACGGGGCCATGAAGTGATTGGTGTGGATGTGTCGCAGACCAAGATCGACCTGATCAACAAGGGCAAGTCGCCAATCGTCGAGCCGGGCCTTGAGCAACTGCTGCAGCAGGGCATCGCCAATGGCCGGCTGCGTGGCACCACCGACTTCGCCGAGGCCATCCGCGCCAGCGACGTGTCGATGATCTGCGTGGGTACGCCAAGCAAGAAAAACGGCGACCTGGGCCTTGAGTACATCGAATCGGTTTGCCGCGAAATCGGTTACGTGCTGCGTGACAAAGCCAGCCGCCACACCATCGTGGTGCGCAGCACCGTGCTGCCGGGCACCGTCAAGAACGTGGTCATCCCGATCCTGGAAGACTGCTCGGGGAAAAAGGCCGGCGTCGACTTCGGTGTCGCGGTCAACCCTGAATTCCTGCGTGAAAGCACCGCGATCAAGGACTACGACCAGCCACCGATGACTGTCATCGGTGAGTTCGACACCGCCAGCGGCGACGTCCTGCAAGCGCTGTACGAAGAGCTCGATGCGCCGGTGATCCGCAAGGACATCGCCGTTGCCGAAATGATCAAGTACACCTGCAACGTGTGGCACGCAACCAAGGTCACCTTCGCCAACGAGATCGGCAACATCGCCAAGGCGGTCGGCGTCGATGGCCGCGAAGTAATGGACGTGGTCTGCCAGGACACCGTGCTCAACCTGTCGCAGTACTACATGCGCCCAGGCTTCGCCTTCGGCGGCTCGTGCCTGCCCAAGGACGTGCGCGCCCTCACCTACCGCGCTGCCAGCCTCGACGTACGTGCCCCGCTGCTCGACTCGCTGATGCGCAGCAACGAATCGCAGGTGCAGAACGCCTTCGACATCATCGAGAGCCACGACAAACGCAAGATCGCCCTGCTCGGCCTGAGCTTCAAGGCCGGCACCGACGACCTGCGCGAGAGCCCGCTGGTGGAACTGGCCGAGCGCCTGATTGGCAAAGGCTACCAGCTCAACATCTACGACCAGAACGTTGAGTACGCCCGTGTCCACGGCGCCAACAAAGAGTACATCGAGTCGAAGATCCCCCACGTCTCGTCGCTGCTCAACGCCAACTTCGAGCAAGTCATCAACGACGCCGAAATCATCATTCTCGGCAACCGTGACGAGCAGTTCCGCGCCCTTGCCCAGCAAGCGCCGGCCGGCAAGCAAGTGATCGACCTGGTTGGCTTCATGAGCAAGCCCACCTGCAGCACCAGCCGCACCGAAGGCATCTGCTGGTAAGCCAGCCTGACGCGGGGCCGCAAGGCCCCGCTCTTTACTGAATTTCGTGACGGATGCCGAACATGCATAGGTTCCAGACAGTACTGATGCAGTGCGCCGGATGGCTGCTCTACATGAGCTTGCTCATGTTGATCGCCCTGGCCCTGCCCAGCGACATCTTCGATTCCGAGTCGAAGCATTTCATCTTCCTGGTCGGTGCGGTCGGCATCTGGCGTTACTCGATGGGCGCCACCCATTTCATCCGCGGCATGATCTTCCTGTATGGCGTCTATCCGTACCTGCGCAACAAGGTACGCAAGCTGGGCGACGACGCCGCGCCGTCGCATGTGTACCTGATGGTCACCAGCTTTCGCATCGATGCGCTGACCACCGCGCAGGTGTATAGCTCGGTGATTCGCGAAGCGATCAACTGCGGCTACCCGACCACCGTGGTCTGCTCGTTGGTGGAAAAGTGCGATGAGCTGTTGGTGAAAAGCCTGTGGGCCAAATACAACCCACCAGAGCACGTCACCCTCGATTTCGTGCGTATTGCCGGTACCGGCAAGCGTGATGGCCTGGCCTTCGGCTTTCGTGCCATCTCGCGGATGATGCCCGACCAGCATGCCGTAGTGGCCGTGATCGACGGCGACACCGTGCTCGGCGACGGCATCGTGCGCAAGACCGTACCCTGGTTCAAGCTGTACCCCAATGTCGGTGGCCTGACCACCAACGAATTCTGCGAAGTGCGCGGCGGCTACATCATGAGCGAGTGGCACAAGCTGCGCTTCGCCCAGCGCCACATCAACATGTGCTCGATGGCCCTGTCCAAGCGCGTGCTGACCATGACCGGGCGCATGTCGATGTTCCGCGCTAGCGTGGTGACCAACCCCGAGTTCATCGCCGACGTCGAAAGCGACTCGCTGATGCACTGGCGCCTGGGCCGCTTCAAGTTCCTTACCGGTGACGACAAGTCGAGCTGGTTCAGCCTGATGCGCCTTGGCTACGACACCTTCTACGTACCGGACGCGGCGATCAACACGGTCGAGCACCCGCCGGAAAAGAGCTTCCTCAAGGCCAGCCGCAAACTGATGTACCGCTGGTACGGCAACAACCTGCGGCAGAACTCGCGCGCCCTTGGCCTAGGCCTGAAACGCCTCGGCCCGTTCACCAGCCTGGTGCTGTTCGACCAGCGTGTGTCGATGTGGACCAGCCTGCTCGGGCTGACTGTGGCGGTGATCGCCAGCCTGAAATTCGGTATGGCATACCTGCTGGTGTATCTGCTGTGGATCGGCATCACCCGGCTGATTCTGACGATCATGCTGCTGTGCTCGGGGCACAAGGTCGGCCCGGCCTATCCCGTGATCCTTTATTACAACCAGATCGTCGGCGCGATGATGAAGATCTACGTGTTCTTCCGCCTCGATAAGCAGTCCTGGACGCGTCAGCCAACTGCCCTCAAGCGTGACCTTGCCAGCTTTCAACAATGGTTCAACACCTGGTCCTCGCGGACCATGACCTTCTCGGCGGCCAGCATCTTCGTTGCTGTGCTGTTCATGGTCGTGTGAGCCCCTCCGGATCAGAACTAACAGGAACTTGAAATCGCCATGAATAACGCCGTCAACGTCAATGTCGTGCATGAGTCCGAAGCCCAGCGCCAACACGCCCGGGTGCGTATCCCCGCCAAGCTGCGTTTTGTGGACGGCAACCGTGAGCCGCAAGAGGCCAAGGTCGATGACCTGTCTGCTGGCGGCCTGTCCTTCCAGGCCAAGCGCGCACTGCCGATCGGCCAAGTGATCCGCGGTCGCCTGCAGTTCGTGGTTGATAACCTCGGCCTGTCGATGGACATCGAGTTTTTGGTGCGCACCAGCGACGCCGCCACCGGCCGTACCGGTGCGGAGTTCCAGAACCTCGAGCCACGCGACATCGCCACCCTGCGCCACATCATCACCTCGCACCTGTCGGGCGAGTTGATCACTGCCGGTGACGTGCTCAGTACCCTGCAACGCGACAACTTCACCAAGGCGCGCAAACAGAAGGACGGCGGCTCGGGCCTGAGCGCGGTTGCCCGCCTGCGCGCCGTGACCGTGACCCTGGGCGTGTTCGTGGTCGGTATCGCCGCCTTTGGTTTTGTCGCCAAGTCGCTGTATGGCATGTACTTCGTCAGCCACGCCGAAGCCGGTGTGGTCGCCGTGCCGACCACCACCGTGACCATGCCCCGCGACGGCACCGTCAAGAGCCTGGTCGAAAGCGGCGGGCAAGTGGTCAAGGGCGCGCCACTGGCAAGCTTCAGCACCAGCATGCTGGACATGCTCAAAGGCCACCTGGACGACTCGCAGCTGGAGCCGGCCAAGGTCGAGGAACTATTCGGCAAGCAACTCGCCGGCACCCTCACCAGCCCGTGTGACTGCGTCGTCGCCGAGCAGCTGGTGGATGACGACCAGTACGCCAGCAAGGGCCAGCCGATCTTCCACCTGGTACCGCGCACCACCAACCCGATGATCGAGGCGCGCTTCAGCTACCGCCAGTTCGACGAGGTCAAGCCGGGCACCAAGGTTAACTTCCAGATCGCCGGTGAAGACGAAGTGCGCACTGGCCAGATCGTCAGCAGCGCAAGCCTCAACAGCGAAGACCTGGCCTCCGACATCCGCGTGCAGATCAAACCCGACGGTGCCTTGCCCGCCGAACTGGCCGGTCGCCCGGCAGCGGTCAACAGCGATCGCGGCCCTTCGCTGGATTGGCTGATCAGCAAAGCTGCGGCCCGTGGGCTGTAAGAGGATCTGACCATGAGCCTGTTCAACCTACCCATGGCGTCGCCCAGCGCGCGCCCAGCCACCTGGTGCTCACTGGCGATCGCCATTGCCCTGAGTGGCTGCGCCGGCCTGCCCGATCAGCGCCTGGCCAACGAAGCGCTCAAGCGTGGCGACACCGCCACTGCCGAGCGCAACTACAAGGCTTTGGCTGATCTCGGCTACAGCGATGCGCAGGTCGGCCTGGCCGATATTCAGGTGGCCTCGCGCGACCCTGCGCAGCTGCAGCAGGCCGAAGCCACCTACCGCGCCGCCGCCAGCACCTCGTCGCGGGCCCAGGCCCGCCTTGGCCGCCTGCTGGTAGCCAAACCGGACAGCACCCAGGCCGAGCGCGAAGAGGCCGAAAGCCTGCTCAAGCGGGCCGCCGCCCAGGGCGAAAGCAACACCCTGATCCCGCTGGCGATGCTGTATCTGCAATACCCGCAGAGCTTCCCCAAGGTCAACGCGCAGCAACAGATCGAACAATGGCGCGCTGCCGGCAACCCGGAAGCGGGCCTGGCGCAGATCCTCCTCTACCGCACCCAGGGCAGCTACGATCAGCACCTGGATGACGTCGAGCGCATCTGCAAGACCGCCCTGAACAGCACCGACATCTGCTATGTCGAGCTGGCCACCGTCTACCAGAAACGCAACCAGGCCGAGCAACGCACTGCCCTGCTTGAGCAGCTCAAGTCGGCCTATGCCCGCGGCAGCGTACCGGCCAGCCGGGTCGACAGCGTGGCGCGGGTACTGGCTGATCGCAGCCTGGGCCAGACCGACGAGAAAACCGCCAAGGACCTGCTCGAGCAGGTTGCCCCGGCCAACCCGGCCTCCTGGGTCAGCCTGGCGCAGTTGCTGTATGACTTCCCCGAGCTGGGCGACACCGACCAGTTGCTGGCTTACATCGACAAAGGCCGCGCCGCCGAACAGCCGCGTGCCGAGCTGCTGCTGGGCCGCCTGTACTACGAAGGCAAGACTCTGCCAGCCGATGCGGCCAAAGCCGAAACTCATCTGCAAGCCGCGGCTGCTGCCGGCGAAATCAGCGCCCATTACTACCTCGGCCAGTTGTACCGCCGTGGTTACCTCGGCCAGGTCGAGCCGCAAAAGGCGGTCGATCACCTGCTCAACGCCGCTCGCGGCGGTCAGCTCAGCGCCGACTATGCGCTGGCTCAGCTGTACAGCGAAGGCCACGGCATCCGCCAGAACCCTGGCAATGCCTGGGTATTCGCCAGCCTGGCGCAGGCCAACCCGTCGCAGCAGTCGACCGAACTGCTGCAGCAACTCGATCAGCAACTGACGCCTGAGCAGCGCAGCCAGGCCCAGCGCCTGCTTGCGCAAGAGCAGCAGGCGCGCGGCAGCATGGCCAAAGCCGGCAACAGCATGATGGCCATCGAAGCCCTGCAAGACGATGAAGACGCCGAGGATTCCTCCCTATGACGCTCAACCCCTTCGTGAAGGCCGGGATCGGCCTGAGCTTCGCCCTGCTCTGGTCGTGCCCGACCTTGGCCGATATCACCGCCGAGAAGAACTTCGGCCTCGACGTGAAAATCACCGGCCAGTCGGAAGACGACCGCGACCTCGGCACCCGCTCCGGCGGTGATGTGCAAGGCCTGGGTCTGGACCTGCGCCCTTGGGTCTACGGCGAGCGTGGCAACTGGAGCGCCTTTGCCATGGGCCAAGCGGTCGCGGCCACCGACACCATCGAAACCGACACCCTGCGCCAGTCCGACGATGGCAGCACCGTCGACACCGCTGCCGACGGGCGCAAAGCCGATAAAAGCTACCTGGCCATGCGCGAGTTCTGGGTCGGCTACAGCGGCTTCACCGCCTACCCCGGCGAGCAACTGCGGTTCGGCCGCCAACGCCTGCGCAACGACGACGGCATGTGGCGCGACAGCAACATCGAGGCGCTCAACTGGACCTTCGACACCACCTTGCTGCGGGCCAACCTGGGCATGGCCCAGCGTTTCAGCGAATACCGCACCGACCTCACCGAGCTGGCTCCGGAAGACAAGGACCGCACCCACTTCTACGGCGACGTTGCCACGCAGTGGACCCCCGGTCACTGGGTTGGCCTGCGCGCGCACCACACCCATGACAGCGGCAGCCTGAAAAACACTGGCGAGAGCCTTGATGGCCTGGACAAGCGCCGCACCGGCGACCTGACCTGGCTGGGCGTGGAAGCCAACAGCGATGCCTACAACTGGCGCAACCAGCACACCGTCAACTACTGGGGCAGCCTGACCTGGCTGACCGGTGACCGCGAAAAGCTCAACAGCGAGCTGGTCGGCAACGAGCAAATCGCCACCGGCAAGCAGAGCGGCGACGTCAATGCCTGGGCTACCGACCTCGGTATCCGCCTGCGCCTCGACCCGCAATGGCAAGTCGGCGCGGCCTATGCCCGTGGCAGCGGTGGCGGCGGCAGCAAGGGTTCGAACAACTACGAGCAGACCGGCCTTGAGAGCAATCGCTCCAGCTTCACCGGCACGCGCTCGCGGGTGCACCGCTTCGGCGAAGCCTTCCGCGGTGAGCTGGGCAACCTGCAGGCAGCCACCCTGTTCGCCTCCTGGCAACTGCGCGACGACTACGACGCCAGCGTGATCTACCACAAGTTCTGGCGCGTCAACGGCCAGCAGAACATCGGCTCCAGCGGCATCAATGCGGTGGTCGATGACGAAGGCGTCAACCGCCCACTGGTCAACGGCGAGAAGGACCTGGGCCAGGAGATGGACGTGGTCGTCACCAAGTACTTCAAGCAAGGCCTGCTGCCAGCATCGCTGAGCCAGTCGATCGACGAACCGTCGGCGCTGGTACGCCTGCGTGCTGGCGTATTCAAGCCTGGCGATGCCTACGGCAAAGAGGCCGACTCGTACATGCACCGCGCCTTTGTCGACGTGATCTGGCGTTTCTGACGTGCGCCGAGGACTGGATATGAACCTGCAACCCAAGCTTCGCTACAGCCTGCTCGCCAGCGCCCTGCTGCTGGCCGCAGGCGTGGCTCAGGCCGCCGAGCCAGGCACGGCCAAAGGCCTGCAGCAGGCCAAGACCTACACCGTGACCAGCGCGCCAGTCGAGCCGCTGCACATGGAGCCGCCGAAGCTGCCTGATCTGACTGGTTACACCGCGCAAGCGGTGCAAGCCAAGATCGACCGCAGCCGCAAGGGCAAGGTCAGCGTGCGCCGCATGCTTCAGGAAGAATCGCTCAAGGAATTCATCGGCGGCGACAACAAGGCCGCCGAGTGGGTCCAGCGCCAGCAGGGTATCCCCCAGGCGATCTTTGTCGACGACGGCCATGTCGACCTGACCGAACTGAGCAAGCAAGTGCCCAAGCAGTACCTGAGCGAAGTGTCGCCGGGCGTGTATCTGGCACGCTTGCCGATCGTGGTCGGACAGAAGGGCGTGCTGGAAATCAACGGCAAGGTCAAAGAGCTGCGTCTGTCGCAGGAGCGCGGCGCGTTTCTGGTCAACGACGGCAAGCTGTTCGTCAGCGACACCCAGGTCACCGGCTGGCGCGAGACAGACAACGGCCCGGCCAGCTTCCGCTCGCCCAAGGAGTTCCGTCCGTTCCTGCTGTCGTGGGGCGGCACCGAGACCTACATCGTCAACAGCAAGATGGCCAGCTTTGGCTACTCCCAGTCCAAGTCGTACGGCGTGAGCATCTCGCAGTACACGCCGAACATGGCGAAAAAGATGGGCCGCGCCGAACCGACCGGCTGGATCATCGGTTCCGAATTCAGTGACATGTGGTACGGCTTCTACTGCTACGAGACCAGCGACTTCGTGGTCAAGGACAGCACCTACCGCGACAACATCGTCTACGGCATCGACCCGCACGACCGTTCGCACCGCCTAATCATCGCCGGCAACACCGTGCATGGCACCAAGAAAAAGCACGGCATCATCGTTTCGCGTGAGGTCAACGACAGTTGGATCTTCAACAACAAGAGCTACGACAACAAGCTCTCCGGGGTGGTGATCGACCGTAACAGCGTCAACAACCTGATTGCCTACAACGAGATCTACCGCAACCACACCGACGGCATCACCGTGTACGAAAGCGGTGACAACCTGATCTGGGGCAACAAGGTCATCAACAACCGTCGCCACGGCATCCGCGTGCGCAACAGCGTCAACATTCGCCTGTACGAAAACATCGCCATGGCCAACGGCCTGGTCGGTGTTTACGGGCACATCAAGGACCTGTCCGACACCGACCGCGACATCGCCCTCGACCCGTTCGACACCAAGGTCTCGCTGATCGTGGTCGGCGGCGAGTTGACCGCCAATGGCTCCGGCCCCTTGTCGATCGACTCGCCGCTGTCGGTCGAGCTGTACAAGGTGGCCATGCTCGCCCCGCGCAAAGCCAGCGGCATCAGCCTCAATGGCGTGCTCGGCGAGCGCCAGGACGAAATCCTCGACCTGCTGGTGCGCCAGCAGAAGGCTGTGTTGATCGACCCGGTCGAACGCCAGACCGAAATGATCGATTAAGGAATGCTGACCATGACCACTGCACCTTTGATGAAACTGCTCGGCCTGACTGCCGCCCTGCTGGCGATCAGCCAGGGCGTGCGCGCCGAACAGGTCCAGGCGCCGAGCTTCACCGCCGAGCCATGCTGCCAGCTGTGCCCGGCAGCGCACGACGCCAGCCGCTACACCACCCGCTACCAGCAGAACTTCACCACCCTGGTGCAGGCGCAGGGCGACTGGTTGTTCCGTACCCGCGAAGACCTGCGCACCGAGTTCAGCACCAGCGCTGCCGGCTACCAGCGCCTGCAGCAGGTACACGATGCCTTCAAGAAACGCGGCATCGAGCTGGTGATGGTCTATCAGCCGACCCGTGGCCTGGTGAACCGCAACATGCTCAATCCGGCCGACAAGGCCGCGTTCGATTACCAGAAGGCGCTGGGCAACTACCAGGCCATGCTCAAGCGCTTTGCCAAGATGGGCTACACCGTGCCTGACCTGTCGCCACTGACCAACGAGCAGTTGGCGGCAGCCGATCAGGGCAAGGACTTCTACTTCCGTGGCGACCAGCACTGGACGCCGTATGGCGCTGAACGAGCGGCGAAGATCATCGCCAAGAGCGTGCAGCAGATGCCGGCCTTCGCCGACATCCCGCGCAAGGAATTCGAAACCCACAAGTCCGGGCGCATGGGCAAGACCGGCACCCTGCACAACGTCGCCGGCCAGCTCTGCGGCAGCAGCTACGCCGTGCAGTACATGGACCAGTTCGCCACCGAGCCGAAAGGCGCCGCCGGCGACGACGACCTGTTCGGCGACAGCGGCAATGCCGAGATCACCCTGGTCGGCACCAGCCACAGCGGCAAGAACTACAACTTCTCGGGCTTTTTGCAGCAATACATCGGCGCCGATGTGCTCAACGTCGCCTTCCCGGGCGGTGGCCTGGAAGGTGCGATGATCCAGTACCTGGGTAGCGAAGAGTTCAAGACCCACCCGCCGAAGATCCTCATCTGGGAATTCTCGCCGCTGTATCGCCTCGACCAGGAAACCATCTGGCGGCAGATCCTCGGCCTGCTCGACAACGGCTGCGATGACCGCCCTGCACAGATGAGCGCCAGCACCACGCTCAAGCCCGGCACCAACGAAGTCATGGTCAACGGCAAGGGCGGCGTGATCAAGGACCTGGTCAACCGCAACCTGCAGATGGACATCAAGTTCGAAGACACTTCGGTCAAGGTCCTGCAAGCGACCCTGTGGTATCTGAACGGGCGCCACGAGGACATCAAGATCGAAAAACCAGAGACCTCCGACACCGACGGGCGCTTTGTCTTCCAACTGCGTGAAGACGAAGACTGGGCCAGCCAGAACCTGCTCGCGCTGGAGCTGCAAGGCCCGGAACAAGGCACCCAGAAAGTCGAAGCCAAGCTCTGCAAACGCAACAACTTCGCCAGCTCTGCGCACACAGCGCAGGCTGGCCAGTGAGGTGCACATGATCAAGCCCCGCACGACCTTCGCCCCTGCCCTGCTCGCCCTGGCCCTGTTTGCCGGCGCTGCGCAGGCCGAGCTGGTACCCCCACAGGGTTACTACGCCGGCATCGAGCAGATGAAAACCACCGACGGCAAGTTCCGCTGTGAACAGGCGCCCAAGCCTTACACCGGCGCCTTGCAGTTTCGCAGCAAGTACGAAGGCTCGGACAAGGCCCGCTCGACGCTCAACCTGCGCTCGGAAAAAGCCTTTCGCGACTCGACCAAAGACATCACCACCCTCGAGCGTGGCGTCAGCAAGATGGTCGGCCAGTACATGCGTGACGGCCGCCCGGCGCAGCTCGATTGCGCGCTTGGCTGGCTGAGCCAGTGGGCGCAGGCCGATGCCTTGCTCTCGACCGACTACAACCACACCGGCAAGTCCATGCGCAAATGGGCACTGGGCAGCATGAGCGGCTCCTGGCTGCGCTTGAAGTTCTCCAATTCGCAGCCGCTGGCGGCGCACAAGGCCGAAGCCGAAGCCATCGAAAAATGGTTCGCCCGCCTGGCCGAACAGACCGTCAGGGACTGGAGCGACCTGCCGCTGGAGAAGATCAACAACCACAGCTACTGGGCCGCCTGGTCGGTGATGGCTACTGCCGTCGCCACCGACCGCCGTGACCTGTTCGACTGGGCCGTGAAGGAATACCGCGTCGGCGCCAACCAGATCGACGAGCAGGGTTTTTTGCCTAACGAGCTCAAGCGCCGCCAGCGCGCGCTGGCCTACCACAACTACGCTCTGCCGCCGCTGGCGATGATCGCCAGCTTCGCCAAGGTCAACGGGGTCGACTTGCGCAGCGAGAACAACTTTGCCCTGCAGCGTCTCGGCGAAGGGGTGCTGGCCGGTGCCCGTGATCCGCGTCAGTTCGTTGCCCGTACCGGCGTCAAACAGGACATGAAAGACCTCAAGGTCGACAGCAAGTACGCCTGGCTCGAGCCGTGGTGCGCGCTGTACCAGTGCGTTGGCGACACGCTGTCGCGCAAGCACGGCATGCAGCCGTTCGACAGTTTCCGCCTGGGCGGCAACATGACCCGGGTGTATGACCCGGCGGCAGCCGAGAAGAAATAGCGGCGGCTGGATTGGGGCCGCTGCGCGGCCCATCGCGACCGGTCCGGCGCCCCGGCAAGGCCGCTCCTACAGTCGCGAAACGAGGGCAACGCCCTCGCCAGATCATGAATCCCCCCCATTTTTAATGGGGGGTTTGGGGGGCTGCTGCCCCAGCTACGTACATCCATCAGGAGAACGAGGATGGTCTTCTCGTCAAATGTGTTCCTGTTCCTGTTCCTGCCGATCTTCCTCGGCTTGTACTACTTGAGCGGGCAACGCTATCGCAACCTGCTGCTGCTGGTCGCCAGCTACATCTTCTACGCCTGGTGGCGGGTCGACTTCCTGGCCCTATTCGCCGGCGTCACCCTGTGGAACTACTGGATCGGCCTCAAAGTCGGCGCCGCAGGCGTGCGCACCAAACCCGCACAGCGCTGGCTGCTGCTCGGCGTAGGTGTCGACCTGGCCATTCTCGGCTACTTCAAGTACGCCAACTTCGGCGTCGACAGCCTCAACGCAATCATCACCTCGTTCGGTTTCGAGCCGTTCATCATCACTCACGTGCTGCTGCCAATCGGAATCTCGTTCTACATCTTCGAGTCGATCAGCTACATCATCGACGTGTACCGCGGTGATACCCCGGCCACCCGCAACCTGATCGACTTTGCAGCGTTCGTGGCGATCTTCCCGCACTTGATCGCCGGCCCCGTACTGCGCTTCAAGGACCTGGTCGACCAGTTCAACAACCGCACTCACACCCTCGACAAGTTCTCCGAAGGCTGCACCCGCTTCATGCAGGGCTTCATCAAGAAGGTGTTCATCGCCGACACCCTGGCGGTGGTTGCCGACCATTGCTTCGCCCTGGAAAACCCCACCACCGGTGACGCCTGGCTCGGCGCCCTGGCCTACACCGCGCAGCTGTACTTCGACTTCTCCGGCTACAGCGACATGGCCATCGGCCTCGGTTTGATGATGGGCTTTCGCTTCATGGAGAACTTCAAGCAGCCGTACATCAGCCAGTCGATCACCGAGTTCTGGCGGCGCTGGCACATCAGCCTGTCGACCTGGCTGCGCGACTACCTGTACATCACCCTGGGCGGCAACCGCAAAGGCACCTTCAACACCTACCGCAACCTGTTCCTGACCATGTTGCTCGGCGGCCTGTGGCACGGCGCCAACATCACCTACATCCTCTGGGGCGCCTGGCACGGCATCTGGCTTGCGATCGAACGTGCGCTGGGCCTGGACACCAACCCGCAGCGCTTCAACCCGATCAAGTGGGCGTTCACCTTCCTGCTGGTGGTGACCGGCTGGGTGATGTTCCGCTCGGAGAACCTCGACGTGGCCGGGCGCATGTACGCCGCCATGTTCAGCTTCGGCGAATGGCAGCTGTCGGAACTCAACCGCGCCAACCTCACCGGCCTGCAGGTGGCAACCATGTTCATCGCCTACGCAACGCTTGCGTTCTTCGGCCTGCGCGACTTCTACCGCAATGCCAAGCCAACGCCCAAGGCAATCCCGGTACAGATCAACAGCGACGGCTCGATCGGCCTGGACTGGAGCCGGGTCATGGCCCGCGTGCTGGTGCTGCTGCTGTTCGTTGCCTCGGTGCTGAAACTCTCGGCGCAAAGCTATTCGCCATTCCTCTACTTCCAGTTCTGAGGCACGGACGACCATGACCCGGACACTTCGCATCACCTACTCGCTGACCTTCCTTGGCCTGCTCACCGGCCTTGGCGTGTGGTCGCTGAGCGGCGCTTCAAGCTTCCAGCGCACCGAGCAGATGACGGTGCTCAACGGCAAGCTGGCCAAGGCCGCCGAGACCCATTACGACGAGCAGTTCCCGATCAAGCGCCTGAGCACCAACCTGTGGGCCGCACTGGACTACAAGCTGTTCAACGAAGGCCGCCCCGGCGTGGTGCTGGGCCGCGAGCAATGGCTGTTCAGCGACGAAGAGTTCAAACCCACCGCCGGTGCCGACCAGTTGATGCAGGACAACCTGGCGCTGATCCGCGGCGTGCGCGACACCCTGCAACGCCAGGGCGTGCAGCTGGTGCTGGCGATCATCCCGGCCAAGGCGCGAATCTACTCCGAGTACCTCGGCGAAGAGCAGCCGGCCAGCCTGCATGGCGACCTGTTCAACCAGTTCCATGCCCAGGCGCGCCAGGCCAACGTATTTGCACCTGACCTGCAAGCACCAATGGAGCAGGCCAAGGCCCGCGGCCAGGTGTTCCTGCGCACCGACACGCACTGGACACCGCTGGGCGCCGAGGTAGCAGCGCAGACCGTGGCCGAAGCCGTCTCCCGGCAGAAGCTGTTGCAAGCCGAGCCGCAGGCCTACGTCACCGACGCTGGCAGCAGTGCGCCGTACAAAGGCGACCTGACCAACTTCCTGCCGCTCGACCCGCTGTTCAGCGAGTTGCTGCCAGCGCCGGACAACCTGCAAAAACGCACTACCCGCCCAGCTGCCGGCAACGCCGACAGCGGTGACGCGCTGTTCGCCGACAGCCAGATCCCGGTGGCGCTGGTTGGCACCAGCTACAGCGCCAACCCGCACTGGAATTTCCTCGGCGCGCTGCAGCAGGCGCTGCACAGCGATGTCGCCAACTACGCCGAAGACGGCCATGGGCCGTTGCTGCCGATGCTCAAGTACCTGCAAAGCGACGCCTTCAGGGATGCCCCGCCGCAAGTGGTGGTGTGGGAATTCCCGGAACGCTACCTGCCGATGAAAAACGACCTCAGCGGGTTCGACCCGCAGTGGATCGCGCAATTGAAGAACACCCGTAAATCCGAAGAAAACCTGGCCCTGTCGTCCAATCGGACGGAACACTGAAAGAGAGGAACACGCACATGTCCAACAAGCCATCTTTTGCCAAAGTCTTCACCCTCGCTGCGGGCCTGTCGCTGGCCTCGCTGCAAGCCTTCGCCGGCGCCGACGCCGCACTGTACGGCCCAAGCGCACCGAAAGGCTCAAGCTTCGTGCGCCTGTACAACGCCAGCAGCGCACCGACTGCCGCCAGTGTCGGCAACACCCAGATCAAGCAGGTCGGCGCGCAGTCCAGCAGTGACTTCAGCTTCCTCCCGGGCGGCGACTACAGCGCCCAGGTCGGTGGCAAGTCGGTGCCGGTGAAGCTCGCCTCGGACAAGTATTACACCCTGGTCAACAACGCCAGCGGCAGCCCGCAACTGATCGAAGAGCCACCGTTCAAGAACAAGCAAAAGGCATTGGTGCGGGTGCAGAACCTCACCGACCAGGCGCTGACCCTGAAAACCGCCGACGGCAAGACCGAAGTGGTCAAGCCGGTAGCCGCCCATGCGCGCGGCGAGCGCGAGATCAATCCGGTCAAGGTCAACCTGGCCCTGTACCAAGGCGACAAGAAAGTCAGCGACATCAAACCTGTCGCGCTGGAACGCGGTGAAGCCGCCGTGCTGTACGTCACCGGCTCCGGCAGCAGCCTGGCCCCGGTGTGGGTAACCCGTCCTGTCTCGACCAACTGATTTCTGCCTCTATCAACCTTTGGAGAAACATCATGATTCCGGTAATCCTTTCTGGTGGTAGCGGCTCGCGTCTGTGGCCTTTGTCGCGTAAACAGTTCCCCAAGCAGTTCCTCGCCCTGACCGGTGAGCACACGCTGTTCCAGCAAACCCTCGAGCGCCTGGTGTTCGAAGGCATGCAAGCGCCGATCGTGGTCTGCAACAAGGACCACAAGTTCATCGTCAACGAGCAGCTGACTGCACTGAACCTGCAGACACAGGCGATCCTGATGGAGCCGTTTGGCCGCAACACCGCGCCGGCCGTGGCCATCACCGCGATGAAACTGGTCAATGAAGGCAGCGACGAGCTTATGCTGGTGCTGCCGGCTGACCATGTGATCGATGACCAGAAGGCCCTGCAACGTGCCCTGGCCCTGGCCACCGTGGCGGCCGAGCGTGGCGAGATGGTGCTGTTCGGCGTGCCGGCAACCAAACCGGAAACCGGCTACGGCTACATCCGTTCCAGCCAGGATGCCCTGCTGCCGGAAGGCGTCGCCCGGGTTGCGCAGTTTGTCGAAAAGCCTGACGAAAAACGCGCCACCGAGTTCGTCCGCAGCGGCGGCTACTTCTGGAACAGCGGCATGTTCCTGTTCCGCGCCAGCCGCTTCCTCGAAGAGCTGAAAAAACACGATCCGGATATCTACGACACCTGCCTGCTGGCACTCGAGCGCAGCGAAGAAGACGGCGATTACCTGAGCATCGACGAAGCCACCTTCGCCTGCTGCCCGGACAACTCGATCGACTACGCCGTGATGGAAAAGACCCAGCGCGCCTGCGTGGTGCCACTGACCGCAGGCTGGAGCGACGTCGGCTGCTGGTCGTCGCTGTGGGATGTGCACGAGAAAGACGCCAACGGCAATGTCACCAAAGGCGACGTGGTGGTGCAGGACAGCCACAACTGCATGATCCACGGCAACGGCAAGCTGGTCTCGGTGATCGGTCTTGAGAACATCGTCGTGGTCGAGACCAAGGACGCCATGATGATTGCCCACAAGGACAAGGTCCAGGGCGTCAAGCAGATGGTCAACACCCTCGACAAGCAAGGCCGCAGCGAGACCCAGAACCATCTTGAGGTGTATCGCCCATGGGGCTCGTATGACTCGGTGGACATGGGCGGCCGCTTCCAGGTCAAGCACATCACCGTCAAGCCCGGCGCCAGCCTGTCGCTGCAGATGCACCACCACCGCGCCGAGCATTGGATCGTGGTGTCGGGCACGGCTGAAGTGACCTGTGACGAGAACGTGTTCCTGCTCACCGAAAACCAATCGACCTACATCCCGATCGCCTCGGTGCACCGCTTGCGCAACCCGGGCAAGATCCCGCTGGAAATCATCGAAGTGCAGTCCGGCAGCTACCTGGGTGAAGACGACATCGAACGCTTCGAAGACGTCTACGGCCGCAGCGCCACGCCGATCGAGCGCGGCATTTCGGTGAAAACCATCGCCCAGTAGTCCTCCCAGCCATACACGGTCCGTGTAGGAGCGGCCTTGCCGGGGCCCGGACCGGTCGGAAAGGGCTGCGTAGCGGCCCCGCATTTTCAGCTTCGCCGCTGACATTGCCGGGCCAGCTACGCTGGCCTTTCCGACCGGTCCGGCGCCCCGGCAAGGCCCTCCTACACGCCACCGTGTCGTCCATGTCACACCGCTTTTCATCCCCACCACTATTTCAGCTAGGATGTGCCAACCCGCACACCCAAGGCTTGCCCTCCCCATGATCATCGGCGCTCTGCTTATCCTGACCTGGCTGGTTCTGCTCATTCGCTACCCGGCCAAGGCTCTGCCGATTTCCCTTGCTGCTGTGCTCGGCCTCGGTTTGATCGCCCTCTGGGTTGCCTGGCAAGACACTCGCGAATCCAACCAACTGGCCCGCCTCGACCTGCGCCTGCAATACGCGCCTGAATTGTGCCCAGCCGACCGCAGCCTGCGCGTGAGCATGAAAAACGCCAACAGCGTGCCGCTCACCGAACTGCGCTGGCAGGTCGGCGCCTACGCCCCCGGCGACACGGTCAACCTCGCCGAAAACACCTACAGCACGCCGCGCTATCGCGGCCCCGGCGACCTGCAGCCAGGCGCCGAGTGGAACGACTGCCTGCCACTGCCGCCCTTGCGCTCCGGCTACCGCGCGCAAACCCTGGAGTTTCGTGCCGAACGCCTGCAAGGCTCGTTTGCCAACTAGCCGCAGGCTGATTTGTCTGGGGTATGATCGAGCACCTTGCACAGCCTACAGGCCCCGCCATGCCCACAGTCCTGATCACCGGTTGCTCCAGCGGCATCGGCCGCGCCCTTGCCGATGCCTTTCGTGATGCCGGTCATGAGGTCTGGGCCACCGCGCGCAAGCCTGAAGCCGTTGCCCAACTGGCTGCAGCGGGCTTTACCGCGCGACAGTTGGACGTCAATGACAGCGCCGAGCTGACACGCCTCACAGATGAGCTGCAAGCCAGCCATGGCGGCCTCGATATCCTCATCAACAATGCCGGCTACGGCGCCATGGGCCCTGTGCTCGATGGCGGTGTCGATGGGTTACGCGAGCAATTCGAAACCAACGTGTTCGCGCTGGTTGGGGTAACTCGCACGCTGTTCCCGCTGCTGCGGCGTAATCGCGGCCTGGTGATCAACATCGGTAGCGTCTCTGGCGTGCTGGTGACGCCATTCGCCGGTACTTATTGCGCGTCCAAGGCGGCCGTGCACGCGCTGAACACCGCGCTGCGCCTGGAGCTGGCGCCGTTTGGCATTCGCGTGATGGAAGTCCAGCCCGGCGCCATCGCTTCGCAATTTGCCAGCAATGCCCAGCAACAGGCTGAACACCTGATAGCGGCGGATTCACCGTGGTGGCCGCTGCGCGAGCACATCCGCGCGCGAGCGCGCGCCTCGCAGGACAAGCCAACGCCAACCGCCGAGTTCGCCCAAGGCGTGCTGGCGGCAGCGGGCAAGTCACCGGTGCCGGCCCTGGTGCGGCTGGGCAACGGCAGCCGGGCGCTGCCACTGTTGGCGTGGCTGCTGCCGCGACGTTTGCTCGACAGCATCCTGCGCAAGCGCTTTGGCCTGTTACGACCGCTCTGACAGCTAAGCCTTCGGCGGCGCCTCGGCGAATGCTTGCCAGCCGCCACCGAGCGCCTTGTACAAGCCGACCATCGCCTGCGAGACGGCCGCCGAACTGTCGATCCACTGCTCTTCGCTGGCCAGCAGCGCCGTCTGCACCGTGAGCACGTTGAGAAAGTCCACCGCGCCTTCCACGTACTGCTGCTGAGCGGTGTCCAGGGCGATGCGGTTTTCGCGCACGGCCTCGGCCAGGTGATCGCGACGCAGCTGGCTGGCGTTGTACAGGCGCAGCACATCGTCGATTTCGTGCCAGGCGCCGAGCACCACCTTGCGGTAGTTCAGCGCGGCCTCCTGCTGCTGCGCTTCACGCAACTGCAGCGTGCCCTTGAGCCGGCCACCTTCAAAGATCGGCAGCGACAGTTGCGGGCCAAAAGCAAACCGTCGTGAGTCCCAGCCGCCAAAGTCCGCCAATTGCAGGGCTTGCATACCGACGTTGCCCGACAGCCGAATACGCGGATAGAAGTCCGCCTTGGCCACGCCGATGCTGGCAGTTGCCGCATGCAGGCGCGCTTCGGCCTGGCGAATATCCGGGCGGCGCTCGGCCAACTCCGACGGCAAGCCAACTGCAAAGCGCTGCTGCGGCACCGGCAGTTCGCCCGGCGCCAGCAGCTCGGCCTGCAAACTGCGCGGCGGCTCGGCGGCGAGCAGGCTGAGGGCATTGATCAGGTCGTCACGCCTCGCTTGCAAGGTAGGTAAACGCGCTTCGATCGAGGCAACCTGAGCGCTGGCCTGGGCGACATCCAGGCGCGTCGCGACGCCCTCGGCCTGACGGTCGCGGGACAGTTGCAGGCTGTGCCGAGCGACCTTGAGATTGTTTTCGGTCACCTCCAGCGTTTGCTGCACGGCACGCAACTGGATGTAATCGCCGGCGGTCTCTGCGAGCAGCGCCAGCAACACGCCGCGGCGGTCCTCCTCGGCAACCGCCACGCTCGCATCGGCAGCTTCCACCTGACGGCGCACCCGGCCCCATAGATCCAGCTCCCAGCCCGCAACCAGGTCGCCCTGCCAAAGGTTGTAGGCCGATTTGCCGGCATTGCCGGACGGGTCATTCAGACCCTCGGCACTGTTGCGCGCGCGACTGTAGCCGGCATCCAGACCTAACGAAGGCGTCTCGTCAGCTGCAATCGTGCTGCGCAGCGCGCGGCTTTGCAGCAGGCGCGCACTGGCAATCTGCAGATCGAGGTTGTTGGCGGCGACGCGCTGGATCAGCGCGCTCAGCCTGGCATCGTGAAAACTCTCCCACCAACGCACTTGCAGTGGTTCGGCCAAGGGCTGGCTGGCGGCGGCCTCACCTTGCACCGGCGCCCATTGCTGTGGTGCCTGGCTGGGCGGGCGCTGAAAATCAGGGCCCTGGCTGCAACCGGCCAATGCGACAGCGAGCAGCAACGGGCTGAAGCGGACAAGTGCACTCATCGCGTGCTCACCTGCTGGCTGTCGAGCGAATCGCCCTGTGTGTCGATACTGACCACCACCGACATGCCCACGCGCAGGCGCGACAGCAACGGCTGGCCATCATCGAAAACGATCTTCACCGGTATCCGCTGCACAACTTTGGTGAAGTTGCCGGTGGCGTTGTCGGGTTTGACGGCGGCAAAGGTCACGCCGGTGGCAGGGGCGATGCTCTGCACATGGCCTTTGAGGGTCACGTCGGAATAGGTATCGACGCTGATGCTGACCGGCTGCCCCGGTTGCACATGGGTCAGCTGGGTTTCCTGGAAGTTACCGACCACGTAGGCCTGCTCCAGCGGCACCACCGACAGTAGCCGGGCGCCAGGGGTGACATAGGCGCCAACCCGCAGGGCGCGCTCGCCGACCATGCCCGCTACCGGCGCAGTAATGCGGGTGTGCGACAGGTCCAACTGGGCCTTGTCGACACCGGCTTCAGCGCGCTTGAGCTGGCCATCGGCGCTGGCGACCTGGGCCGTGAGAATATCCACCTGCTTGCGCGTCGCTACCAATGCGGCCTGGCTGTTGGCTTGTTGCGCCCGCGCCTGATCGACCCGGCTGCGCGCTTGTTGCGCGTTCTGCACGGTGCCCGCGCCCTGCTCGGCCAGGCGGCCGTAGCGTTTGACCTCCTGTTCGGCAAACGCCGCCTGCGCCTGAGCCGCCTTGAGCGCGGCCTCGGCCTGGGCGATCAGCGCAGCCTGGCGTTCGAGGGTGGCGCGCGCATCGGCGCTCTGCGCCTTGGCCACCAGCACCTGTGCCTGCGCGGCGGCCAACGCCGCCTCATAGTCGCGGGCATCGATAGTGGCCAGCAGCTGACCAGCCTGGACCTGCTGGTTGTCTTCGACCAGCACCTCCTGGATAAACCCGGCAACCTTTGGCGCCACCACGGTGTAGTCCGCGCTGACATAGGCATCGTTGGTCTGCTGCCGGTGATCACTGCTCAGCAGCCACGGCCCAACCAGTGCAGCCAGCACAGCCACGGCCAGCACCGAGCCGATGACGATAGTCTTGCGATTGTTGCTCATGTTCAGTGTTCTCGAATTCAGTCGGGTTCAGGCCACCGCGCGGGGTGGGTAAACCCGGGTGGGCGCAAAAGGAATCAGGCAAATCAGGGCCACGGCGACACAGGCCAGCAGCAGGTAGAGGTCGGCCGAGGTCAGCACCAGCGCCTGCTGGTGCACGCGCTGAGCCAGCCCGACTGTGCGGTCATCAAGCAGCGGTGCATTGCCCAGGCTGTCCACCAGGTGATTGGAATGAAAGTGCCGGCGCAGCGTGCCGACGGCTTCCAGCAGGCCCGCAGCGATCACTGCCGCAAGGCCTTTGACGGTGTTGAACCAGGCCGAAGCGAACGGCCCTTCCTGCGGCGACATGCCGTTGGTGGAGAGCATCAGCAACGGCAGCACGGCCATCGGTTGGCCGAACACCTGCAACAGGTAAAAGCCGTAGAAATCGTTGCGAATCCACTGCGAGGTCAACTGGCTGCTGCCCACACAAGACAGCGCCAGCATGCCCAGGCCCAGCGCCAGCACCCAACGGCAGTCCACTGCGCGGATGTTGCACAGCGCGGCAGTCAGCGGCAGCGCGGCCAGTTGCGGCATCGCCACCAGCAGCATCAGCGGGCTGCTCTGCGCCGGCCGGTAGCCCTGAATCTGCGCCAGGTACGCCGAAGGGATCGAGCCCAGCCCGGACAACACAATCAGCACCCCGGCGAGGGTCAGCAGGGCAAAACTCAGGTTGCGCCGCGAGAGCATGCGCAACTGAAAGAACGGCACCGGCTCGGACCACTCGTTGTACATGAACAGCAGCAACAGCAGCAGGCCGCCGCCGAGCAGCCAACAGATCAGCGGCGAGTCCAGCCAGCCCCAGCGGTCGCCCAGCGACAACCCGAGGACGATGCAGCTGAGTGCAGGCAAGCCCAGCAGCACGCCGCGCCAGTTGAACTGCTTGAAGCGCTCCAGCCGCAGCGGGTCCTGCGGCAGGCCCCAGGCCACACAAGCCATGGCCAGCAGCGACGGCAGGATGATCTGCCAGAACGCCCATTGCCAGCCAACGTATTCGGTCCACAGGCCCGCCAGAGGCGTGCCGAGATTGGGTCCGAAGGTAGCGGTCAGGGCATAGCAGGCCAGGCCATAGACTTTGATCCCCGGTGGCAGAAAGCGCAGCGCCACGCTCATCAGCATCGGCGGCAATGCGCCTGCGGCCAGGCCCTGAACGATCCGCAGCAGCATCAGGCTGTGCAGGTTCGGCGCATAGGGTTGCAGCAGGCCCAGCATGGCAAACACGGCTATTGCGCAAAGGGTGAAGCGACGCAGGGAAAAGGTCGCTGCCAGCCACGGCGAAAAGGCCATCGCCGACACCGACGCAGCCGCATACACCGCCAGCAACCAGGCGCCCTCGTCGGCACCGATGCCCATCGCGCCGCGAATGTCGTTCAAGGAAATCTTGGTGACCGCCTCATTCAACCCGGCGCAGAGCACAGCCAGCAGCACACCGAACAGCCCGACCACCACGCGCAGGCCAAATGCGGCCTGAGCGGGGGCGGAAGCCGCAGGGGTGGCGGAAAGCGAGGTCATATCAAGGAAATCTCCAGCAACAATTTGCACTGGAGGCATTTTAAAAAGATCGAATGCTTACGAAAACTGACTTATCGCCAGCTTTAAATTGCGTCAGACGCAATCCGCATTTGTCTCGAGTTCAAGGTTCAAGCCCGCAACAGGCCTTCAAGGTCTGGCGCAGCCAACGGTGCGCTGGGTCGCTATCAAAGCGCGGGTGCCAGGCCTGCATGACATTGACCCGCTCCAGCGCCAGAGGGATCTCGAACGAGCGCAGCGGCAGGCCGAGCTTGCTGACACTGCTGAGAATATTCGCCGGCATCGGCAGAATCAGGTCCGAATCGGGTAGTGAAAACAACGCCGAGTGGAAGCTCGGGGTGATCAGGGCCACCCGCCGCTGCACCTTGCAGTGGGCCAGTTCGACATCGATCGGCCCGTTGGCGCGCCCCCGGCGCGATACGCTGATCTGTGGATAACTGGCAAAGCTCTGCGCTGTCACCGGCTCGGCGAAGATCGGATGGTCCTGCCGCGCCAAGCCGATATAGAACGTCTGAAACAGGCTCTGTACCTTGATCTCCGGGCCCAGATCGACAGTCGAGCTGATGATCAGGTCGGTGCGCCCGTCACGCAGCACACTGTCGTCGTCGCCGCCTGGGCTTTCCGGGATGAAGCGCAGCACCGTACGCGGCGCCTGCTCGTGCATCATGCGCAGCAACTGCGCGCCGTACAGGGCAATGAACAGGTCATTGGTGCGGATGTTGAAAGCACGGTCGAGGTTGGCCAGATCGACCGTATCGGCACTGCGAAAGACCTGTCCGGCCTGTTCCACCAGCACGCTGACCTGCTCGCGCAGGGCGAGCGCCCGTGGCGTCGGCACCAGGCCACGACCGGCGCGGACCAGAATCGGGTCACCGAGCGCATCGCGAATCCGCCCCAGGGTCCGGCTCATCGCCGCCGGGCTCAGGTTCATCCGCTGCGCAGCACCGACCACACTGCCCTCATCAAGCAAGGCATCAAGGGCAACCAGCAGGTTCATGTCCGGGAGTTGCATGGCCGGTTTCCGTGACTGTTGTGGGAATGTGCATGTTAACAGCTCGCACGATTGCGCCAGACGCAACGACACCGTGCGTGCGGGGCCATTTATCCACAGCTGGAGCTCCGCTCAAAATGGCCTGCCGGCCACATCGCCTCGCGAGGACCCCCTATGCTCCGCTCTGTACTGATCGCCATCGACGCATCCCCCGCCACCAGCACCCTGCTGGCCCTGGCGCAGCGCTTCTGCCGCCCCGATCTGCACCAGTTGCATGTGCTGCTGGCGATCGACTCGACCTTCGCCGTGCATGAGCAACCCGCGCCCTTCACCCAGGCTGAGCGCGAGGAATACCCCGCTGCCTGCGAAGAGCAGCAACACGCAGAGGCCGCCATCGCCGCCGCAGTACAGACCTTGCGCGCTGGCGGCTTTGTAACCGAAGGCAGCCTGCGCGCCGACCAACCAGTAGATGCCATCGTCGCTCAAGCCCAGGCGCTGGACTGCGAACTGATCGTCATGGGCCACCGCCACATGTCACGGCTGGGGCGGCTGCTGGATCCGTCGATCAGCGCCAAGGTGCTGGATCGGGTCGAGATACCGGTGTTGGTGGGGGTGGCGGATTAGAAGCTTGCGTTTGGTTCGAGTACGCCGGCGGCGCTGCGCACCCCTTTCGCGACACAAGGCCGCTCCTACGGCGACCGCGTAAGTCGATCGTGCGCGGTCACTTGTAGCGGCCTTGTGTCGCGAAAGGGCCGCGCAGCGCCCCAGCAGTAATGGACACTACCGCGTTCGCTACTTTCCACCAGGCCTCACCACCACCGTACAGGTCGTCCCGGCCGCCAGCAGAAACCCCTCCGGCACTGCATCGATACGAATCCGCACCGGCACGCGCTGGGCCAGACGTACCCAGTTGAAGGTCGGGTTGACATCGGCGATCAGCTCGCGGCTTTGTGGGTTGTCGCGGTCGTAGATGCCGCGGGCGATGCTCTCGACATGGCCGCTGAGGCGTTCGCCGCTCATCATCTGCAGCTCGGCCTGATCACCGACGCGCACGTGCGGCAGCTTGGTCTCTTCAAAAAAGCCGTAGACCCAGAACGAGTGCTCGTCGACCACCGCCATCACCGGCTCACCGGTGCGCGCATAGTCGCCGCGGTGGACGTTGAGGTTGGTCACGTAGCCGTCGACGGTGGCGAGGATGCGCGTGCGTTTCAGGTCCAGCTCGGCGGCGGCCAGCTGCGCAAGGGCCTGCTGGTAATCGGCTTGGGCCGAGTTGGCGATGTTGCTGGCGTCGTCACGGTTTTCCTTGGAAATAACCAGGTTGTCGAGATCGGCCCGGCGCTTGGCGTTGACCTTGCGCATCTCCCAGGTGGCCTTGCGTGAAGCCACCAGCGCCTTGGCCTGGTCGGCCGCAACCTGGTAATGCTCGGCGTCGATCTGGATCAGCACATCGCCCTTCTTGACCCGCTGGTTATCGCGCACCGGCACATCGGTGACGTAGCCCGGCACATCGGCGGCGACATTGATGATGTCGGCGCGCACGCGGCCATCGCGGGTCCACGGGGTGGTCATGTAGTGCAGCCACAGCTGGCGGCCAATGGCCACGGCTGCGACCAGCACCAGCAGGGTGGCGATCAGGCTGAAGAACTTTTTCATCGAGGGGTTCTCACCAGTAGACAGTCAGCGCCAGCGCGCCGAAGAGGCAGATGAACAGGCACAGGCGCAGCAGCGCCGGGTGCCAGAAGAAGCGGTAGCCGTCATGGCTGGCGATAAACCGGTCCAGGCCCCAGGCCAGGCCTGCGGCAAGCACAAACAACAAGGTCATGGTCGGCATGTACACACCATGGAAGGCAATTTCACGGGGCATGCGGCAGTCCTTGCGCCAGTGGCGATTGGGGGTCGAGCAGCGAGCTGCGGATGAAGTGCAGGTAGCTCTGCGCACGGCGCAGCAGCGAGGTGTCGAAGTGCCGGGCGAACGGCTCGTCGGTGGCCTGCACCCGGCTGATGGCGTGGTCGACGGCGACCAGCGCGCGTTCGTGGTTGCTGGCGCTGGGCTGCAGGAACAACCGCGCCAGGGCACGGCCCATGACTCGGATCGCCTGGCGCCAAGGCTGCGACTCGGCATAGGCCGGGTGCACGGGCGCGTTGTGTTGCTCCTTGCGCAGCTCGATCACGGCGTGGCCGATTTCCAGCACGACGAACATCCAGCGCATCAGTTGGCTCTGTACCTGCGGCTTGCCAGCAGCCAGGCCGTAGGCTTGATGGAGAAGGTCGCGGGTGCGGCTGTCGAAGGCCGAACCGAGCCCGCGCAGGCGCCCACCGATGGCGAACAGCACCTGCTCGCGCAAGTCCTGCTCCAGCCGGCTCCATAACCAGCGGCTGTTCGGCGGCAGGATGATGGCCCCGGCGGCGGCGCAGACCAGCATGCCCAGGAGCATGCCGATGTAGTCGTTGATGAAGGTGTACGGGTTGTACACAGTCAGGTTGTTCGGCACCGAGCCGATCGCGAAGAACACCAGCAGGCCGATCCCATAACCGGCATAGGCTGGTCGCGACGAGAGAAACGCGCCAAGCACGAACACCGGCGCCAGCACCATGCACAGCAGCGGGAAACCGTCGATCCAGGGGAACACGAAAAAGGTTTCGAAAAAGCCGATGAAGGCCCCGAGCAGCGTGCCGCAGGCCATTTGGAACGACATACGTTTGGGGTTTGGCGAAGCAGCCGATAGACCGGCGGTGACGGTTGCGATCAGGGTCATCATCGCCCCGCTCGGCCAGTCGCTGAGCAGCCAATAGCTGCCGAGCAAGAGCAGTACCGCCGAGGCGCGCAGGCCGGCCGCCAGCGACACCAGCCAGTTGGTCCGCGACACGTACGGTTCGTCCCACTGCTCGCGCTGGTGGCTGTGCGCCGACAGTGAGGCGTGGGTCTGGGCATAGCTGAACATCTCGTCGACCAGGCGATAGAGCAGCTCAAAGGCCGTATGAAAATCGAGCAGCTCGGCTTCGCTGGGATGGGTTTGCAGATACTCGCTGCGCAGGCCGCGCACCTGGGCTTGCAGGCCATCTTTGTAGGCGGCCAGTTCGAGGGTCAGGCGCAATGCGTCGGCTTCGGTCAGGGCCCGGCCCACGTAGGGTTCGAGCAGCTCGACGAGGGTTTCCAGGCCCGGCTCGATGGCGCCGACAATCTGCAAAGGGCCACGCGCGCGCAGCCGTTCGAGCAGTTGATGAAGGGCATTGAAGCGGGTGCTGACGGCCATGAACTCGCTGTTCATGCGCACCAGTCGGCCGCTGCGACGGCGCATGTGCGGGTCTTCGAAGGCGGTGACGTTGCGCAGGCTCTCCAGGCCCACCGCCTCGGCGATGAAACGCACATTGCTGGCTTCGAAACGGTCGCGCTGAGTGTTGCCGCGCAGCGCCTCGACCACCACCCCGGCAAACACGCCAAAGCGCTGATACAAGGCATTGCGCATGGCGGCGCTGGCCGACTGCGGCAGGATCGCCGCGCTGACCAGGGTCGACACGAGGATGCCCAGGGAGATTTCCAGCACCCGCCACACCGCCGCCATAAACGCTTGCTCGGGATGCTCCAGCACCGGCAGGCCGATCATCGCTGCGGTGTAGCCGGCCAGCACGAAGCCATAGGCACGGAAGGTGCGATAGCGCATGGCCCCGGCCGAGCACAGGCCGACCCACAGCGCCAGGCTTGGCAAGAACAGCTCACTGTTCTGCGGGAAGATCGCAATCAACGCGACCATCATCGCCGAGCCAGCCAAGGTGCCTAACACCCGGTAGAAGCTCTTGGCGAAGACGTGCCCACTCTGCGGCTGCATGACGATGAACACGGTGATCATCGCCGTGCGCGGCTGCGGCAGTTCCAGGCGCATGGCCAGCCACAGGGTAATGAACGCCGCCACCAGCACCTTGAAGATGTACACCCAGGTCACCCCGTCGGTGCGCGCCCAGGCAAAGAAGCCGCGGCGCCATTCCAGGCTGTGCAGCCAGTTCCAGAGCAGGCTCATCGGCGGTCGCCAAGACGATCGACTATGGCCAGGCTGGCCGGCGGTTTCGGCGCGGCCTGTTGCGCTGGCGCGGGCACGTCGTCCCCGGCCTGCAAGCCGCCGCCCAACGCCGTGACCAGTTCGGCGTGAGCAGTCAGGCGCGCGGCCTGTACCTGCTGCTGAATCTGCTGCTGGCGAAACAGCAACGTCTGCGCATTAAGCACGTTGACGTAGTCGGTCAGGCCGCGCTGGAAGGCCACCAGGGCGATGTCGTAGGTCTTCTGCGCGGCGGCCACCGACTGCTCGGCGAAGTGCGCCTGCTCGTGCATCGACTCACGGCGGATCAACTGGTCGGAGATGCCTTTCAACGCGCTGACCACCGTCTGGTTGTAGCGCGCCACCGCCACGTCATAACCGGCCGAAGCGACCCCCAGCTGTGCCCGCAGGCGGCCGCCATCGAACACCGGCAGGCTGATCGCCGGGCCGACGTTGTAGTTGAACTTGCGCCCGCTGAGAAACGCCAGCGCACCACCGCCGGTGGCCATGAACCCTAGGCTGCCGACCAGATCGACATTGGGCATGAAGCTGGCGTGGACGACTTCGATACCGCGCGCCTGAGCCGCCACCTGCCACCGCCTGGCGACTACATCCGGGCGCTGGCCGACCAGCTCGGCGGGCAGTGTCGAGGGCAATTGCAGCGGCGCAGCGAGGGCCAGGGTCGGCCGCTGCAACTGCACGCCCTCGCCCGGGCCTTTGCCTGCCAACGCTGCCAGCTGGTTACGCGCCAGGGCAATCGCCTCGTTGACTGCATCCAGCTGGCGGTGGGTTTCGGGCAGCGGCGCCTCGGCCTGGCTGACTTCGAAGTGGGTCCCGATGCCGCCATCAAGGCGACGCCTGGCCAGGACCACGAGCTGCTCCTGCTGCTCAAGCTCGGCCTGGACGATGTCGCGCTGAGCAAAGTGCAGGGCAAACTGGATGTAGACCTTGACCAGGTTGTTTTCCAGCTCGAGCTGGGCCTGGCGCGCTTCGGCCACGTTCATGTGCGCGAGGTCGAGCGCCTGCTCGCTGGCACTGCGCTCACCGCCCCACAGGTCAAGCGCGTAGCTCAAACCAAGGCCAGCGCTGTTGTCCCAGGTGTTGGCACCCGACAGCGCACCGGGGCCGTAGAACTGGTCCTCCGGCCAGTTGTGCCGTTTCAGGTTCGCCTGACCATTGCCCTGCAGCTGCTCGGCCGCTTCGCTGACACCGGCCAGCGCCCGCGCTTCGCGGACCCGCGCGGCGGCCATGGCCAGGCTTGGGCTGTCGGCTATGGCCAGTTCCAGCCAGCGATCCAGCTGGCGATCGCCATAGGCACGCCACCACTGCTGGCGCGGCCAGTGGGCGTCCGTGGCGGCCTCGGCGATGGCGTGGTCAGTGAGCAGGGTGTTGGCTTGCAGCGTCTGGGTTTGCGGGGCGATGCCCCAGGTTCCGATACAGCCCGACAAGGTCAGGCTCAGGGCACAGGCACTGAGCGCATTCAGCGCTCCGATGATGCGACGCGGCACAGCTGCGATTTCCCGAGAAGTGGATGAGGCCGGGCAATTCTAGGGGGCCGCCGGACTGGCGATAAGCGCATAATCCTGCGAATCTTTGTTACCAAAACAGCGATAATCCGCCTTTGGTCGAAGCAACGAATTCGTAACTTCATGTCACAATTTCGGCCTCTATTTTGAGAGTGACCCATGGACACCCTGCAAAACATGCGTGCGTTCAGCTGCGTGGCCCAGCTGGGCAGCTTCACCGCCGCCGCTGTGCAACTGGATACCACCACCGCCAACGTGTCGCGAGCGGTCTCCAACCTGGAAGCCCATCTGCAAACCCGCCTGCTCAACCGGACCACCCGGCGCATTGCCCTGACCGAAGCGGGCAAGCGCTACCTGATGCGCTGCGAGCAGATCCTTACCTATGTCGAGGAAGCTGAAGCCGAAGCCAGCGACGCCCATGCGCGGCCCGGCGGGCAGTTGAAGGTGCACTCGATGACCGGCGTCGGCCAGCACTTCGTGGTCGATGCCATCGCTCGCTATCGCGAAACCCACCCGGACGTTACCTTTGACCTGACCATGGCCAACCGCGTACCGGACCTGCTCGACGAGGGTTACGACGTGTCGATCGTGCTCGCCAGCGAGCTGCCCGACTCCGGCTTCGTCTCGCAGCGTCTGGGCATCACCTACAGCATCGTCTGTGCCTCGCCGGAATACGTCGCCCGCCACGGCATGGCGCACAAGCCGGCCGATCTGCTCAAGCACGCCTGCCTGCGCATGGTCAGCCCGGTCATTCCGCTGGAAAAATGGCTGTTCGACGGGCCTGAGGGCCAGGAGCTGGTCAACATCAACAGCTCGCCGTTTCAGGTCAACTCGGCCGATGCGATGAAGACCGCGATCCGCTCGGGTATGGGCGTCGGCGTTCTGCCGATCTACTCGGCCATCGATGGCCTGCGCGATGGCAGCCTGGTGCGGGTGATGCCGGACTACCGCCTGCAGGAGCTGAACCTGTACGCGATCTACCCGTCCCGGCAATACCTGGATGCCAAGATCAAGACCTGGGTCGAGTACCTGCGCAACTCGCTGCCGGAGATCCTCGCCGCCCATGAAGCCGACCTGAAAACCCACGAGCTGCTGGTTGCCCACTGAAAAAGCTGCTGCATTGGGGCCGGGACCAATGGTAGGTTGCTATGCATTGTTCTGGCGCCAGCCTCGACCTACGCCGTCGAGGCCGGCATACCCGTAGCGCCTTGCAGAGAGTTGCCGATGAAAAAGACCGTCCTGGCCTTCAGCCGCATTACCCCGGCCATGGCCGAGCGCCTGCAGCACGACTTCAACGTGATCGTGCCCAACCCCAAATTGGGTGACATCAGCGCCCAGTTCAACGAAGCACTGCCAGAGGCCCACGGCCTGATCGGCGCCGGGCGCAAGCTTGGCCGCGCGCAGCTGGAAGGCGCGGCCAAGCTGGAAGTGGTATCGAGCGTGTCGGTCGGCTACGACAACTACGACGTCGACTACTTCAACGAGCGCGGCATCGCCCTGACCAACACCCCCGACGTGCTCACCGAAAGCACCGCCGACCTCGGCTTCTCGCTGATCATGGGCTGCGCCCGACGCACCGCCGAGCTGGATGCCTGGACCAAGGCCGGCAACTGGAAAGCCACGGTCGGCCCGGAGCGCTTCGGCACTGACGTACATGGCAAGACCCTCGGCATCATCGGCATGGGCAATATCGGCGCGGCGATTGCCCGCCGTGGCCGCTTCGGTTTCAACATGTCGATCATGTATGCCGGCAACAGCCGCAAGCAGGCCCTGGAACAAGAGCTCGGCGCGCAGTACCGCAGCCTCGAGCAACTGCTGGCCGAAGCTGACTTCGTCTGCGTGGTGGTGCCGTTGTCGGAGGCCACGCGCAAGCTGATCGGCGCCCGCGAGCTGCGACTGATGAAGCCCAGCGCGTTCCTGATCAACATCGCCCGCGGGCCGGTGGTGGATGAGGCGGCGCTGATCGAGGCGCTGCAGGCCGGGACCATTCGTGGCGCGGGCCTGGACGTCTACGAGCATGAGCCGCTGGCTGAATCGCCGTTGTTCAGGCTGCCCAATGCGCTGACCTTGCCGCACATCGGCTCGGCCACCGCCGAGACTCGCGAGGCGATGGCCAACCGCGCGCTGGACAACCTGCGTTCGGCGCTGCTCGGTGAGCGGCCGCGGGATTTGGTCAATCCGCAGGTTTGGAAGGGCTGATCATCTACCGTAGGGGGCTGCTTTGCAGCCCCAGCGATCTAAAGTTTACGGCGCCACCGCTACAGCTTCGGGCCGCTTGACCTTGGGCTTGCGAAACACCAGCACGTTGCCTGCCATCACCGCCACCAGGCCCAACAGCGCTGGCGTGGTCCATTGATAGCCTTCGGCAAATGCCGACACGTTCAACGCTACCAGCGGGAACAGCACCGTGCTGTATGCGGCCCGCTCCGGGCCTATGCGCCCAACCAGCGTCAGGTAAGCGGTAAAAGCGATCACCGAACCCGGTATCACCAGGTACAGCAGCGAGCCGATGTAACGGCTGTTCCACTCCATGTCGAACGGAATCTCGCGCAGCACGCAGTACATTCCCAGCATCCCGGCACCGTAGAGCATGCCCCAGGCGTTGGTGGTCAATGGCCGCAGCCCGGCTTTCTGCTGCATGCTCGAGAGCATGTTGCCTGCCGAGAAACACAACGTGCCAAGCAAGGCCAGGCCGATGCCGTACAAGGTTTCGCGGCTGGCGCCGTGGCTACTCAGTTCTGGCGAAAACAGCAGCCCCAGCCCGAGCAGCCCCAGTGCGCCGCCGGCCAGCACGTTACTGGCGATGCGCTGGCCGAAGAATATCCGCGCATTCAGCGCATTCCACAGGGTTGCCGTGGAGAACACCACCGCCAGCAGGCCGCTGGCGATCCATTGGCTGGCGGTCAAAAAGCACATGAAGTTGACGCAGAACAGGCACAAGCCCTGCGCCAGGCAGATCAGATGCCCGCGCCGGTTCATCGGTTGCAGGCGACGGGTGAGCATCAGGATGACGAACAGCAGCAACCCGGCCAGGGCAAAGCGGTAGACGATCGATACCGGGATGGCGACCACCCCCAGCTGCAGTTTCAGGGCGATCCAGGTGGTACCCCAGATGAGTACGGTCAGCAGGTACAGCGACAGGTTCATGGCGGGACTCTCTGGCAAGGCATGACGATGCAGGCAGTGTCCGGCTCGGCTGCTCGCGGCGCTTGCACAAACTTGCGCTTTTGCTTCGCCAGCGGCTGCCATCCGCGCGCCAGCGCAGTAGGATGGCAATCAGAGGATTTCACCATGACCCCATTCAGCCAGTTGCAAGTCTTCAACGTCATGCATGCAGCGCCCAACGCACGCCTGGAGCACAGCGTGCAGCTGGCTGACGGCCTGTCGGCGGCGGTGTGGAGCAACCGCGACGACGCCCGCGATTATCAGGCGCCGAGCCACCACACGCTGTCGTGCTACATCAGCGACGGCACCGGCACCTTTCGCCGTCAGCGCCCTTCGGACAAGGGCGCCCCGGACAAGCTGTGCATCATGCCAGCTGGCTCCGAGTCGAACTGGGTAGTCAACGGCTCGATCCGCCTGGCCCACCTGTACATCAGCGAGGAACAGTTCGCCCTCGGCTGCATTCGCCTACTCGACCGTGAACCGCGGGAAATGCAGCTGCGCGAAGCGACCTTCGTCGATGACCGCGAGCAGGCGCAGCGCTTTCGCCAGCTGATCGGCATGGCCTGGGACGAACCCGGCGAACGCCTGCTGGCGAGCAGCCTGGCGCATGCCATCGTCGACCATGCGGTGCTCAGCCAGGCCGGGCTGCGCCAGGGCTTACGCCTCAAGGGCGGCCTGGCGCCAAGTGTGCGCCGGCAACTGGCCGAGTACATCGAAGCGCACCTGGACCAGCCGCTCAGCCTCGGCGAGCTGGCGCTGCGCTGCAACCTCTCCGAATACCACTTTGCGCGGATGTTTCGTGCAAGCTTCGGCCTGCCGCCGCATCAATACCTGCTGGCCCGCCGCCTGCAGCGTGCTTGCCAGATGTTGCGTCACGGCCAACAACCCCTGCTGCAGATTGCCCTGCACTGCGGTTTTGCCAGCGCCAGCCACTTCAGCAACCGTTTCCGTCAGGCCTTTGCGGCGACGCCTGGCGAATACCGGGCAGCCTGGCGCGGTTAGAACTCCAGGGTGGTCGACAGGCTGACCTGGCGCGTATCGCCAACAGCAACGAAGTAACGGTTCACTGCCGAGCTGTAATAGACCTTGTCGAACAGGTTCTTCACGTTCAGTTGCAGGCGCACCTTGTGCTCATCAAGTTGGGTTTCGTAGCTGGCGAAGGCATCGGCCACGGTGTAGGCCGGCAGGTCGAAATCATTGGCCGCGTTGCCGGCACGCTCGCCGACATAGCGAGCGCCAGCGCCCAGGCGCAGGCGGTCGCCACCGAACAGGCTGCCGTAGTCATACACCGCCGACAGCGAGCCACTGTTGCGCGCGACGTTCTGCAAACGCTTGCCCTTGAGCTCTGGATCCTTGGTCACTTCGGCGTCGGTGAAGGCATAGCTACCGATCAGGCTCCAGCGCTCGCTGAGCTGACCGCTGAGGTCCATCTCAAGCCCACGCGAGCGAACTTCACCGGCGTTGCTGTAGATGATCGTGCCTGGGTTGCTGTCACCGTCGGCGACCAGCACGTTGCGCTTGGCGATGTCGAACAGAGCAATGTTGCCGGTCAACTGCCCTGGCATGTCCAGCTTGGCGCCCAGCTCCCACGACTTGCCCTCCTCCGGGGCAACACCGCCGTCCAGCGTCAGGGTCTGACCGCCGCCGACGCTCAGCGGCGCGATGGTCGAGTTGGGCTTGAACGACTCGCTGTAGCTGGCATACAGCGACAACTGCTCATCGACCTTGTACACCACGCCGGCATTCGGCACCCAGGTCTGGCCGTTGCTGTCGGTGTTGACGTTGAACGGGCGGCCGCGGCCAGCGTACTGGTCGTACTGCTGGAAGCGCGCGCCGGCCACCAGAATCCAGTTTTCATCGAGGTGCAGCGCGTCCTGCACGAACAGCGAGTCGGTGCGCAGCTTGTCGGTCTGGTCGCTGTCGCTGGCGCGTACGTTGCTGCCTTCCACCTCCTGGCCATACACCGGATTCTGGTAGCTGAAGGTCGAGCGGCTGGTCTGGCGAATCAGGTCGCCGCGAAACACCTTGCGGTCTTCGTGATCAAGGCCGAGCAGCAGGTCATTGCGCAGCCCGGCCAATTCGAGGTTGCCGTTCAGGCTGACGGTGGCGAACTGGTCGCGGCTCATCGCGCCGTGGGTGCCATCGATACTCCGGGTCAAGGTGCCACGTGCCTCGTTGACGCCGGTCACGCGGACCTGGCTGGCATCGTAGGTTTCGCGGTTGAAGCTGTAGCCGGCATGGACCTTCCAGTCGTCGCTGAGCTGGTGGTCCAGCTCGAGCCGGTACAGGTCGCTGCGCCCCTGCATGTCGTTGAACGGCTCATCAAGACGCCGGGTTGCCGGGATATTCAACGGGTGGCCATTGCTGCCGAAGGCGGTACCGCGGTCGAACGGATAGAGAAACTCGCGGTGCTCGTAGGCCAGCACCACTTGCGTGTCCTCGCCCAACCAGGCCAGCGACGGCGCGACCATCGACTCGCGGTGCACGCCGTAGTTGCGCCAGTAGTCTTCGTCTTCGTGGTCGACGATCAGCCGGTAGGCCAGCGGCGTGTCGCCCAGTGCGCCGGTACTGTCGAAGCCGCCGCCGCTGCCGTTCTTGCCACTGCCGTAGGTCGAGCCGCGCAGGTTCAAGGCGTTGTACTGCTCCAGTTGCGGGCGCTTGCTGACCACGTTGATCACCCCGCCCGGATCCTGAATCCCGTACAGCAGCGAGGCCGGGCCCTTGAGCACTTCGACCCGCTCGGTGCTGGCATTGAGGCTGCGCCCCTGCACCAGCGGCATGCCGTCGCGCATGATCGAGCCGTCGCGGTTGTCGCCAAAACCGCGTTTCATCACTGTGTCCGAAGTGCCGCCGAAATTGTTGCCCTGGGTGATGCCGCTGACGTTGGCCAGGGCATCGTCCAGGTTACGCGGCGCCTGGTCGCGGATGACCTGGGCCGGGACCACGTTGATGCTGTGGGGGATGTCCTGCACCGCGCCCTGGCCGCGCATGATCGAGGCGTTGGCGGGGGGTTGATAGCTGTACAGGTCGCTTTGCGAATTGACGTTGATCGCCTGCAGGTTGAGCGCGCCGGAAGTGTCCACCGGCTCCAGAGTGAGGGTGCGCGCGTCTACGCGCCGCCAGCTCAGGCCGGCATTGCCCAGCAGTTGCTGCAAGGCCTGTTCGGCGCTGAGTGAACCATTCAGGGCCGGAGCCTGCAACTTGGGCAACTCGACGGTATAGACCAGGCTCTGGCCGGTGGTGCGGCTGAAGGCGTTGAGTGCCGCCGGCAACGGCTGGCTGGGCTGGGCGAAGCCGTACAGCTGTGCTTGCGCCGCAGCACTGGCAAGCGGGGCAACGACGGCGCCGGACAGGGTGGCAAGACCCAGCCAGAGGGGAACGCAACGCGAGGAAAACTTCATGGACGCTGACCTGAAAGAGGGTGATCGCATGCGAATGAATCGCTTTTCACTCACTACACGGATGGCGTCGCCGCTTACCTCACAACAATTCGCAGTTATTTTTCATCAGTGCGTAATTATCTGATCAATGTCAGACGGCCGAGCAGCGTCTGCTGCGAGAAACCCACCACCTTACCCAGCGAATCCAGCGCCAGCAGCGGCTGATTGGCGGGGATGCTGGCACTGACCAAGCGCTGGCCCAGGGTGTCGTCGAGCAGCACGATCCGCCCTGGGTAATAGCGACGCAGGTCTTCCAGCACTTCGGCCAGGGGCACCTGTTGATAACTCAACCAACCCTGACGCCAGGCCAGGCGGCTGTCACTGTCGACGGCTTCGATTTGCCCGGCGCGGCCTGCGGCGTAGGTCAGTTGCTGGTTGGCCGTCAGCTCGCGGGCCGACCGACCTGCCGTAGGCGTTACCGCAACGCGCCCGCTGCGCACCGTGACCTGGGCGCCCTCGCCTTGCTCGCGTACTTCGAACTGGGTGCCGAGCACGCGCACTTCACCGCCAGCGGCGTCGACCAGAAAGGGCTGACCGGTGTGGGTCACCTGAAAGAACGCTGCGCCGCGCAAAAGCTGAATTCGCCGCTCACCGTGGTCGAAGTCGACCGCCACCGCGCTGCCCGCATCCAGGGTCATCAGCGATCCATCGGCCAGGGTGATTTGCTGCAACTCAGCACCACTGCGGTAATCGGCCTGGGCATCCTGCAACCAATGCTGCGGCTGCCAGCCGCCGACGCTGCCCAGCGCCAGCAGCAGGCAGGCGGCGACAGCCAAAGCACCACCACGACGGCCCCAGCGCTTGGGCTGGCGAGCCTGGCGGATAGCGTCCAGGTAAGGCTGCAGACTGGCCTGCTGTTCTTCGGCCAGTTTGGCCGCCGGCAGTTGGCTCAGTTGCCAGACATGCTCTGCGTGCGCATACGCCTCGCGATTGGCTGGGTCGGCCAGCAGCCAGCGTTTGAACGGCGCAGCCTGGGCTTCGCCTGGATTGTGAATGATGCGGGTGAGCCAGTGCAGCGCCGCCTGCTCGGGAGCCGGGCTGCTCGGCTCGGTGTGGCTGGTCATCGGCCGCCTCCTGGCCTGCGCGGCGCGGCAACGCTTGCCTTGCACGCTTCGAGGGCGCGCATCATATGCTTTTCCACAGCGCTCTGGGACAACTGCAAGGCCTTGGCGATTTCGCCGTAGGTGCAGCCGTGGACGCGGCTGAGCAGAAATATCTGCCGGCTGCGCTCGGGCAGGCCGCGCAACGCGGCCTCGATCCGCTGCAGATCATGCTCGGCGGCCAGCGCCTGCTCTGGCGCCGGGCTGTCATCGGCAACCGGCAAGCCTTCGACTACTCGGCCACGGCTGCCCTCACTGCGCAGGTGGTCGATCGCCAGGTTGCCGGCGCAGCGCAGCAGGTAGGTATCCAGTGCTTCGACCTTTACCTCGGGCCGGCGCCAGAAGCGCAGGAACAACTCCTGCACCAGGTCCGCCGCCGTAGCCCGGCAGCCCACGCGGCGGCTGACCAGCGCTTCCATACGCCCGCGCTGGGCGAGAAACACCTGGACGAAGCGCGCCCGACCACTGGCGGCGTCGGCGTCTGCCGGGTTGCTGGGCGTTGGCTCGTTCAAGCGCTCACACACCCAGCGCAGCCAGCACCGGACCGAGCAGCATGCTGACCAGTGCCAGGCCAAGCAACAGCCGTGGCTGATAAGGCAGGCCGAACACCCACAGGGTCAGCCCGGCCATCACCAGCGCAAACCACTCAACCAGGCCGAAGGCCAGGCCGCGGATGTTGACGGCAAGGATCAGCGACAGCACCAGCAGCGCCCAGCCTACCCAACGCAGGGCAGGTAATTGCCCAGGCTTGGGTTTGCGCTTGAGCAGCTCACCGAAGTGCTTTTCCATCGCCAGACACAGGGCCACCAGCCCGGCGAAGGTGATCAGGGCAACGCTCAGCATCAGTTCACCTCGGCTGTGGTCGAGGCGGCCTTGGCAGCACGCGGTGCGCGCTTGGCCTGCACGGTGGGCGTGCGCAGCATCTTGCCAGCGGCCCAGGCGAGGAACAGCCCGGTGCCCAGCGCGGTAAGGTCAAAGCCGGCCATGGCCCAGTCGCCACGGGCGATCGACTGATCAAGGCCGTGGCCGGTGACCAGCGCGTTGAGCAGCGGCAGCCCGGCAAACGCCAGTGCCCCCAGCGCCAATTGCTCGCCCCAGGCCTTGCGCCCCGGCCGCAGCAGCGCGTGCAGCGGCGACAGCGCCCAGGCCAGGAAGAACACGTTGATTTCCCAATCAGCCCGCCCCTGCATGCCGACAGGCAGCAACCGATTGGCCCAGAAGAACCCTGCCACGCCGAGCAACAGCCCACTCATGCTGGCGATATTGAGCACTTCGACCAGGCGCAGCTCGAACGGCAAGCGGCCACTCTTGGCGTGCTTGAGCTGGCGCTTGCCCAGCCACATCACCAGGCCGGTGCCGATCACCGCAGTACCGGCCACGCCAAACACAAAGTACAACCAGCGCAGCCAGGGCCCGGCAAAGTTGCCCATGTGCAGGCCGGCGATGGTGAACGAGGTCATCATCGCCGCGCTTTCCGGCTCGCCCTGGCTGAGCAGCGCGCCGCTGACTCCATCGAAGGTCCAGTTGGCGCTGCGCTGATAGGCGACGTGATCGGCGGCGGCCTGGGTCACGGTCACCTGGGCATTGCTGTCGCCGGGGTTGGCTATCTGCAAGTAGCCGATACGGGCGCCGGGCACGATGGTCTGCACCTTGGCATACAGCGCCGGCAGATCGGTCAGCGGCGCTGCCACGCCGGCGGCCTTGGGCGCTTCGTCACGGCCGAACAGCTCGCTGAAGTAAGTGTCGGAGTCGCCCTTGTACGCCGCCATGATGCTCGCCGGCATGACCATGTACATGAACAGCAGCAGGCTGCTGTAGCTGATCATCAGGTGAAACGGCAGCACCAACACGCCGATCGCGTTGTGGCCGTCCAGCCACGAGCGCTGGCCCTTGCCGGGGCGGAAAGTGAAGAATTCCTTGAAGATCTTTTTGTGGGTGATGATCCCCGTGACCAGCCCCAGCAGCATGATCAGCGCGCAGAAAGTCGCCAGCCAGCGGCCCCACGGGTGCGGCATCTGCAACTGGAAGTGGAAGCGGTAGAAGAAGTCGCCACCGCGGCTGTCGCGCACCTCTACCCGCTCACCGCTGCGCGCGTCCAGCTCATGGCTGATGAAACCGCGCCGCCCGGTGGCGTTGGGGTCGCGCCAGCTGACGCTGAGGGCAGGCTCGCGGTCGCTGGGCAGGCGGATGAACCAGCTGCCGGCAATGGCGGCGTTGCTCTGCAGATACCGCTGGGCGAGGCCAAGGCCGGCAGCCGGGTCGAGCTGATGGCGCTGTACCTCGGGCTGGCTCCAGTGGGTGATCTCGTCCTTGAAGTACGACAGCGTGCCGGTCAGGAAAATCGCGAACAGCAGCCAGCCAAACAGCAGCCCAGTCCAGGTGTGCAGCCAGGCCATGGCCTGGCGAAAGCCCTCTTTCATGGGTTCTTCATCCAGTAAGCCAGCCCATTGATCAGCGCCAGCGCAAGGCTTGGCAGCAGTACACCTAGCCAGGCGCGGGCGGCCGTGCGGCAGGCGAAGCACCAGATGAACGCCAGCAGGTAAAACACGAACGACAGCATCATCCCGGTCAAGGTCGCGTCGACCGGGGTCATTGGCACCAGCAAGGTGATGCAGACGCTGGTCATCGACGCCAGCAGATAGCCGCCAAGCAATGCCGCCAGGCAGCGCGAGGCCACAGCCAGTCGATAGCTCAGGAGAATCCCGCCAGCTTTGCGCTTCATGACAAGGTCCGCTAATTGAAGCCACCAATAATAATGATTTCAATTCTCATAAGCAAAGCTCGGCTGCGGCTTCTATCGGTTTTTTGAGGATTGCCGACATGCTGCAAGGAAATTACAATGCGAACCATTCTTACTAGCACTCGCGCCGTTCAGCGCCGGAGTCGTTACGGTGTCCAGCGCCCTTTCTGCAACCGTCGAAGGCCTCTATCACGAGCATCACAGCTGGCTCACCAGCTGGTTGCGGCGTCGTTTGGGCTGCCCGCACAGCGCTGCCGATCTGGCCCAGGACACCTACCTGCGCCTGCTCCAGGCCCGCGAGGCGCCGCAACTGCTCGAGCCGCGGGCGTTTCTCGCCACCGTGGCCAAGCGGGTGCTGTGCAATCACTTCCGCCGCCAGGAGCTGGAACGCGCCTACCACGAAGCTTTGGCGCAGGTGCCCGAGCAGTTCGCCCCGTGCGAAGAGCAGAAGGCGATCATCTTCGAGACCCTGCTGGAGCTGGACCGCTTGCTCGACGGCTTGTCGCCGCTGGTCAAGCGCGCCTTCCTGCTGGCCCAGGTCGATGGCCTCGGGCAAAGCGAAATCGCCCGTGAACTGGGTATCTCGCTGGCCACGGTGAAGCGTTATCTGAGCAAGGCAGCCCTGCGCTGCTACTTCGCCCTGTGAACAGCAGCTTTGGCGCCGAGGTCGCCGAGCAGGCGGTGCACTGGCTGATCGAATCCCAGGGCGATGATTTCGACGCGCGCCAGCAGCATGCGCTGCAGCGCTGGCTGGAGGCTGACGGCGAGCACCAGCGCGCCTGGGCGCATATCCAGCAGGTCAACCAGCGCTTGCGTGGGGTGGCCTCGCCCGTTGTGCATGCGACCTTGCAGGCGCCGCCATCGCCTGCCCGGCGGCGTGCGCTCAAGGCTTTGCTGCTGCTGGGCGTAGCAAGCGCCAGCGGGCTCGCTGTGCAGCAACATAGCCCCGTGCCGGGGCTGCTGGCCGACTACCGCAGCCCGGTCGGCCAGCGCCGGCGGCTGAGCCTTGAGGACGGCAGCCAGCTGCAACTCAACACCGGCAGCGCCGCCGATGTGCGTTTCGACAGCCAGCAGCGGCTGCTGCGGTTGGTCGAGGGCGAGCTGCAAGTTGAGGTGGTCAACGATAGCCGGCCGCTGCTGCTGCGCAGCGCCGAAGGCGTGCTGCGGCTGGAACCGGGGCGCTTCAACCTGCGTCAGTTCAGCGGCTTCAGCCAAGTGGCGGTGTACAGCGGCCGCGCCAGTCTCAACGGGCAGTCATTGCTGGCGGGCCAGCAGGCAGATTTTGCCAACGCTGGCTGGCAGGCTATTGCGCCGTTGCAGGCAGATCGCGGTGCCTGGGTCGACGGCATGCTGGTGGCCGCGCAAATGCGCCTGGCGGACTTTCTCGACGAGCTCAGCCGCTACCGCCACGGCCGCTTGAGCTGCAGCGAGCAAGTCGCCAACCTGCGTATTTCCGGCTCTTATCCGCTGGATGACAGCGAGCGGATCCTGCAGATGCTCGAAGTCGCACTGCCGGTCAGCGTGCGCCGCTTCACCCGCTATTGGGTCACGGTCGAGCGCCGCGTTGGCTAGTCAGCAAGTATTTTTCAAATAATCTGAGCCATTTCTGCAAGCTCGCGTGACAGACAAGGCAGACCCCCTCTCAAGGACCCGCTCATGCTGTTGCGTCCCAGCTCCCTCGCCCTGTTGCTAGCCTCCACCTTCAGCCTCGCCGCGCCTGCCGTGCTGGCCGCCGAGTACCACATCGCCGCCGGCTCGCTGGAGCAGGCGCTGAACCAGTTTGGCCGCGAAAGTGGTGCGTTGATTTCGTATGGCTCGCAGCTCACCCAAGGCTTGCAGAGCCCGGGCCTGCAAGGCGAGTACGCGCTTGATCAGGGCCTGGAGGCACTGCTGCGCGGCAGCGGTCTGCAGGCTCGCCAGGAAGGTGCCAATGCCTTCAGCCTACAGCCTGTCGCGGCACCTGCAGCCAGCGCGCCGATCGAGCTGGGCGCGTCCACCGTGGTCGGTGACTGGCTGGCCGAAGCGCAGGCCGACAATGTCTTCGACCACCCCGGCGCACGTGACGTGATCCGCCGCGAGCAGTTCGAACGCAGCGGCGCCAGCAGCCCGCGTGAAATGCTCAACCGCATCCCAGGGGTGAATGCGCCGGGCACCAGCGGCACCGGCGGCCACGACCTGGCGCTGAACTTCGGCATCCGCGGCCTCAACCCGCGCCTGGCTTCACGCTCGACCGTGCTGATGGACGGCATCCCGGTGCCGTTCGCGCCGTATGGCCAGCCGCAGTTGTCGCTGGCCCCGCTGAGCCTGGGCAACATGGACGCGGTAGACGTGGTGCGCGGCGGCGGTGCTGTGCGCTATGGGCCGCAGAACGTCGGCGGCATCGTCAACTTCGTGACCCGGGCGATCCCCGAAGAAGCCACGTTCAAGGCGGCCATGCAAAATCAGATGACGCCGTCGTCCAGCCACGATGGCATCAAGAACAGCGCCAACCTGCTGGTCGGCGGCACCAACGCCAATGGCCTGGGCGGCGCCCTGCTGTATTCCGGCAGCCGCGGCGGCGACTGGCGCGAGCACAGCGATACGCAGATCGACGATTTGATGCTCAAGGGCAAGCTGCAGCTCGATGAGGCCAACAGCCTGCACGCCATGGCGCAATACTATGAAGGCGAAGCCGAGATGCCCGGCGGCTTGAGCCAGGCAGCCTACGACGCCGATCCGTATCAGTCGACCCGACTCAAGGACAAGTTCTGGGGCCGGCGCACGCTGGTCAACGTCGGTTACGACTACAAGCAGGATGATCGCCAGGTCAGCGTCAACAGCTTCTTCACCAAGACCCTGCGCAGCGGCTATTTGGACCAGGGCAACTTCGTCTCGCTGTCGCCACGCGAATACTGGGTACGCGGCATCGAAACGCGCTTCTCGCAAGGCCTCGCCCTGGGTGACAGCTGGCATGAAGTCGGCGTCGGCTACCGTTACATCAACGAAGCCGGCCACGAGTTGCGCTACCAGGCACCGGTCAATGGCGACCTGCCGACCAGCAGCAGCTTCCTCGGTCGCGACACCCGTGGCAGCACCGAAGCGCATGCGATCTACCTGGACGACCGTATCGATATCGGCCGCTGGACCATCACCCCGGGCGTGCGCTACGAGATGATCGACTCCGAGCAGAGCAACAAGATCAGCGGCCAGCGCTTCCAGGGCAGCTACAACACCGCCCTGCCCGCCCTGAACGTGCTGTACCACGTGACCGACAGCTGGAATCTGTATGCCAACACCGAAGGCTCATTTGGCAGCGTGCAGTACAGCCAGATGCCCAATCGCGTCAGCAGCGGCGAAGTGAAACCGGAAAAAGCCCGCACCTGGGAAGTCGGCACGCGCTACGACAATGGCGACCTGCAGGCGGAGATCGGCGCATTCTTGATCAATTTCGACAACCAATATGAAAGCAACCAGAGCAACGACGCGGTCATCGCACGCGGCGAAACGCGCCACCAGGGCATCGAGACCAACCTGCGTTACGCGCTCGATGGTTTGAGCCCGGTATTAAGCGGCTTCGATGTGCACCTTGGCTACGCGTTCGTCGATGCGACCATCCGTGAAGACGGCGCCAACAAGGGCAATCAGGTGCCGTTCTCGTCTCGCCACAAGGGCACCCTCGGCCTGGGTTATACCGATGGGCCGTGGCAGCTGAACCTGGACAGCAGCTTCCAGAGCAGCCAGTTCGCCGACAATGCCAACACTCGCGACGAAAGCGCCAATGGCGCCAATGGGCGCATCCCCGGCTACATGCTGGTAAGCACCCGCGCCGGCTACGACTTCGGCCCACAGTTGTCGAACCTGAAGCTCGCTGTGGGGGTGAAGAACCTGTTCAACCGCGAGTACTACACGCGCTCGTTTGACGATAACAATCGCGGCAAATATGTCGGTGAGCCACGCACGTTGTACGTTCAGACTTCGGTCGAATTCTGACCGGGTGAGGGGCGCATCGGCGCCCCAAGCCGAATCATGCTGCGCTCGGCTGCGTCCATCAAAGGCTGATTTAATTCAAAAAATTTATATTTGAAAAGGGCTTGAAATCGCCGCGCGGATGCCTGACCTTACAGTCAAGAGGCGATAATTTTCCACAGGCCTCAATGGCCTGGGCGACTCTTGCGAGCAAGCTGAATAAGGATTGAAGTCATGCAAATCCAAGTCAACAGCAGCAACCAGATCGACGGCAGCATCCGGCTTGAAGAGTGGGTACGTAGTACTCTTGAGAGCAGTCTTGAACGTTACGAGGACGACCTCACCCGCATCGAGGTGCACCTGCGAGACGACAACGGCGCCAAGCCCGGACCGCATGACAAACGTTGCCAGATGGAGGCTCGCCCCAAAGGCCATCAACCGATTTCCGTAAGCCACACGGCCACTTCGCTGGAGCAGGCTGTCGAGGGTGCCACGACCAAACTCGACCACGCGCTGGATCACCTGTTCGGCAAACTGCGCAGCAAGCGTGTAGTGCTGGAAGTGAACGAAGAAATCGAGGAGTGATGACAGCGCTGTTCAGTTAGTCGCACAAGGGCCGCTTCGCGGCCCTTTCTGATTCAACCATCTCACCAAAAAGCCACGCCGATCAGCGGCTGTGAACCATCTGAGCGAATACCCGGTCAACTTTTCCATCCAGTTAACCTGTAGATCCGCGCCCATGCACAATCCATTCGATCAGATCAGCAATGCCTTCTCCCCGCGTTATCGGGTCAACCTGAGCATCGCCCGCCTCGACGGCAGCATCATGCTGACCCTGTCCGACGACAGCGGCGCCGTGGCCAAGCGTTTGATCAGCCAGGCCCAACGCAACGATCCGGTACGCTTGCAGCGGGTCATCGACAGCATCCGCCTTGGGCTGGCCATCGAACAAGGCGAAAACCCGCTGCAGGTACTCGCCGCCCTCACCCGCGACCCTGGCCAGCAACGTCACGCCGCCAGCCAGCTCGCCAACTGAGCGCTAGCGGCCTTCGTCGACTTCCTTGCCGTGAGCGTCCAGCGCCCGGCTTGAGGGATAGCGGTACGATGCATAGCGCACCACCAGAATCGCGAAGGCCAACAGCAAGATGCCGCCGCACAAGTACAGCAGGCCAACGTCCGGCGCCTTGTGATGGGACACATCGCCGATCAGCAGGCGCGTCAGGGCCGTGATTGCCACGTACAGCAGGAAGCGGATCGGCATGTGGTTGGTCTTGAAATAGATCCCGACCATCGCCCCCAGCTCCAGGTAGATGAATAGCAGCAGAATGTCATCGACGCTGACCCCGCCCTTGCTGAGCATGTCCAGAAACGCCTCGACCGCCGCCCACGCGGTAATCCCGCCGATACCGAACAACGCCAGGTAGTGAAACCCCTCGACGCACAGGTTGCCCAGCGAGTCGGCAGAGCCGTGCAGGCCCTTGCGCATTTTTTCTGCCCATTTGATGTTCACGATGCTCGATTCCCCGATACGACTGAAGGATGGTGCGCCACCTGTGTGACGCTTGTGCCATGCAGTTAAAAGGCCAGACACGAGGGTTGGAAGGCGACCGATTGCCGCAAGGCACCTATGAGCTACGCTTTCGTGCAGATAAATGGCCACTATCGGGTTGCGCTGGGGTGGCCTATGCGAGTACTGTACACCCATACAGTAAATTATTTGCATAACCCGCTATAAAGGCACAGAGGTGATGAATGGCCGTCGAAGTGGTATACCGCAGCAGTCGCGACCCGGAGCAGTTGTTCATGGATAAAGCCGAAGCGGATCGTCACGACAAGATGCTCGAGCTGGCCGAGCGCCTGGCTGATGTGCTGCAAAAAGCGGTGCCGTCGCTGACCGAACAACAAGTCGAGGAAGCCGGCATTTACATGGCGAAGAATCGCGATGTGTTCGCCCGAGCGTTCAAGAGCCAGCCCGATGCCTTGGCCGAGCTGCTTGAGGGCAGCGCTGCAGAATAACTGCCGTCAGCCATACAGCAAGCGCTCCGCCAGCATCTGCGCCACCCGCGCTGGCGAGCGTTTTTCCGCCTGGGCATGGCCGAACACTTCGGTCAGGCGTGACGGAATTCGGGACAGATGCGCGGTAATGGTGCTGAGGCTCTCGCCCCGGTGGGTCAGTGCCACGTAGATCAAGCCACCGGCATTGATGACGTAATCCGGCGCATAGAGTATCCCGCGCTTTTCCAGATGATCGGCCACCTGCAGGGTCGTCAGCTGGTTGTTGGCAGACCCCGCCACGGCAGCGCAGCGTAATTGCGTGACGCTTTGGCCACTGAGTACCTGGCCCACACCACAAGGTGCGAAGATGTCGCACGGGGTGCTGACCAGCGCATCATTGGTCACTGGTTGGGCATTGAATTGCTCCACCGCCAAACGTACCTTGCCCGCGTCAAGATCGCTGACCAACAGTTCCGCGCCCGCCGCGTGCAGTTGCTCGGCCAACGCGAAGCCGACGTTACCCAAGCCCTGTACAGCAATCCGCAAGCCCTCCAGATTATCGGTGCCCAGCCGTGCCATTGCTGTGGCCCGGATGCCAGCGAACACCCCGATGGCAGCATGTGCCGAGGGGTCTCCCGAAGCGGTGGTACTGGTGACGTGAGAAGTGCTCTGGGCAATGCAGTCCATGTCCAGGGTTGAGGTGCCACTGTCGACGGCAGTGATGAAGCGCCCATTCAAGCTGTCGAGCGCGCGGCCAAACGCCTCGAATAGTGCTGCGCGGTTTTCCACATGGGCTCCGCGCATGATCACGGCATTGCCACCGCCCTGTGCCAGGCCTGCCAGTGCAGCCTTGTAGCTCATGCCCTGAGCCAGGCGAATGGCGTCGGTGACGGCGCTTTCGTCGTCGGCATAGGCCAGGTAGCGACAGCCGCCCATGGCGGGGCCCAACTGCTCGTTGTGGATCGCCACCACGGCTCTAAGGCCGCTGGGTGGATCAACGAACAGGTGCAGTGACTGCGTGCGGGTGCTTTGCATGAGCGCGAACATCGACCGCCTCCAGCGAGGTGCTCCTGACAGTATAGGCAGCGCGATGCACAGCGCGGGCTGGTCGGACCACTGGACGAACCGCGCTGTCAGAGCTAATACTCAAGCGTGTCGGGGAGAGTCTGATGAACCCACGTAAAGCCTGCCTGGCGTGCCTGGAACGCGCGCCCGTCGACCTGCTGGAAGCAACCTTGTGGATTGCCGCCGAGCACGATCCCAGTGTCGTGCCCGCCCACGCCCTCGCCCAGGTGCGTGAGCTGCACCAACAAATCAATGCCAGCCTGCCGATGTTGCCACTCAGTGAGCTCGCCCAGCCGCTGTTGCGCCAGCTCAACACGCTGGGCTTCCAGCAAGACGAAATGCTGCCACTGCGTGCCCACGCGGCACTGATGGACAAAGTGTTGCAGCGCCGCCGTGGCCAGCCGCTGGCGCTGGCAATCCTCGCCCTGGAATTGGCCCGGAGTTTGTCGATCCCGCTGGAAGGGGTCAACTTCCCAGGCCATTTTCTGCTGCGCGTGCCTGGCGCGGATCACCTGCTCGACCCGTGCGGCGGTCGCCGTCTGTACCCGGCTGAGTGCCGCCAGCTACTGGCCCGTCAGTTCGGCCCACAGGTAGCGTTGACGGCTGAACACATGCAGGTGGCCAGCCCGTTGCAGATGCTGCAGCGGCTGTCACGCAACCTGCGCCAGCTGCATATCAGCAACGACAATGACCTCGCCGCATTGATCGACGCCGAACGGGTCATGCAGCTGGGGCCGGTGCTGGTCAGCGATTATCTGGCGCGCGCCACGCTGTACCAGCGCCTGGATTGCCCGCAGGCCGAGCGCTTTGACCTGGAACGGGCATTGCTGCTCAGCGAAGACCCTGCGCAGCGCTTGAAGCTGAGCGAACGTCTTGGCCACCTGCCCGCCAGCAGCCCATCGATTCACTGAAGCGGGGTATCAGGCTGACGTGATGGATGCGCCTGGATAAACGCCGGATGCTGCGCAGCCAGCGCTGCCACCCGGTTGATCCGCGGGTAGCGGCTCAGATCGACACTGAACCGCTCGGCGGCATACAGTTGTGGCAGCAGATAGGCATCAGCCAAACCCGGCGCCAGACCAAAGCAGAAGCCCTGATCATCGATCAACTGCTCCACCGCTGCCAGACCCTGGCCAATCCATTGGGCAATCCATTGATTGACCTGCGCCTCGTCCAGCCCCAGCTGACGCAACTGATTGAGTACGCTGACGTTGTGCAGCGGGTGCACATCGCAGCCGATGATCGCAGCGACGCCCCGTACCTTCGCCCGCGCCTCAGCCTCGGCAGGCAATAGCGGCGGCTGTGGATAAAGCTCCTCCAGGTACTCGATGATCGCCGCCGATTGCACCAGCATACTACCGCTGTCACAGCCCAGCGCGGGCACCCTGCCCTGCGGATTGAGCGCCAGGTAGACATCGCTGCGCTGCTCGCCTTTGAGCAGGTTGACCGCCACGTTGTCGAACGCGAGGCCCTTTAACGCCAGGGCAATCCGAACCCGATAGGACGAGGTCGAACGGTAATAGCCGAACAGCTGCATGGCCTGCCCTCTCAGTTACCCGCGATGACTTTGCCGCGGCACTCGCCGAAGCCGATGCTGACCGCGCCGTCGCGCTTGCAGCGAGCACGCAGGATGATCTCGTCGCCGTCTTCGAGGAACTTGCGCACCTCGCCGCTGGCCAGCTCGATCGCCTGCTTGCCGCCATCCGTCATCTCCAGCAGGCTGCCAAGTGACCCTGGCTGCGCGCCGGACAACGTGCCCGAGCCGAACAGGTCGCCTGCTTGCAACTGGCAGCCGTTGACGCTGTGGTGGGCAACCATCTGCGCCACGGTCCAGTACATGCTCAGGGTGTTGCTCAGGCTCAGACGGTGAGGCGGCAAGCCTTGTTCACGCAGGCCCTCGGTGATCAGCAGCACTTCCAGTTCGATGTCGAGCGCGCCGTTGGCCTGATCGCGTGCATCGAGCAGATACGACAGTGGCTGCGGATCGCCCTCGGGACGCGCCGGCTGAGCGCAGCGGAACGGTTCCAGTGCCTCGGCAGTGACTACCCACGGTGACAGCGTGGTGATGAAGCTCTTCGACAGGAAAGGCCCCAACGGCTGGTATTCCCACGCCTGAATGTCGCGCGCCGACCAATCGTTGAGCAGGCAATAACCAGCAACATGCTCGGCCGCATCGCCAATCGGGATCGCTTGCCCAATGTCATTGCCCTGGCCAATCCAGATGCCCAGTTCCAGCTCGAAGTCGAGCCGGGCGCAAGGGCCGAAACTTGGCTCGGTCTGACCCGCAGGCAGGGTCTGGCCTTTGGGCCGACGCACATCGGTGCCCGACGGGCGCAAGGTCGAGGCGCGGCCGTGGTAGCCGATTGGCACGTACTTGTAGTTGGGCAGCAGCGGGTTGTCCGGGCGGAACAGCTTGCCGACGTTCTTCGCGTGTTCGATGCCGACATAGAAGTCGGTGTAATCGCCCACCTTGGCCGGCAGGTGCATTTGGCAGTCGCTGGCGAGGTACAGCGCCGCTTGCAGTGCAGCCTGATGTTCGCTGTGCTCGCCCAGCAGTTCCAGCAAACGCTGGCGCAACGCAACCCGGGCCGAACGGCCAAGGGCGAAATAGGCATTCAGCGTGGCGTCGACGGTGGCCTCGACCGCAGTTTTGGCTTCACCCTCGAACAGGCCGGCGGCAAGCACGGCCTGCAGGTCGAGAATCGAATCGCCGATGGCCACGCCACAGCGCTGTGCTTCACCTGGCCGGCTGAAAATCCCCAAAGGCAGGTTCTGCAGCGGGAAGTCGCTGTGGCCGTTGGCCTGTTCGACCCAACTACGGGCAGTCGCGGTGTGGTTCATGGGTTATCTCCGATTCGGGTTGAAGGTGCTCGGCAAGGTGGCCCAGCAGCTGTCGTAGTCGGCCTGCAATTGCGGGCATTCAAGCGCACTCTGGCTCGGGCGCAGGACCTGGCTGGTCTCGAACATGAAGGCCATGGTGTTGTCGATCTTGTGCGGTGCCAGCTCGCCATTGATGGCCTTGTGGCATGTCTCGGCATCCGGGCCATGGGCGCTCATCACCCCATGCAGCGACGCGCCGCCGGGCAGGAAGCCGTCGGCTTTGGCGTCGTAGGCGCCCTGGATCAGGCCCATGAATTCATTCATCAGGTTGCGGTGGAACCACGGCGGGCGGAAGGTGTTCTCGGCGACCATCCAGCGCGGCGGGAAGATCACGAAGTCCATGTTGGCCAGACCGTGGACGCTGCTCGGTGAAGTCAGCACAGTGAAGATCGATGGGTCCGGGTGGTCGAAGCTGACCGTACCGAGGGTATTGAAGCGACGCAGGTCGTATTTGTACGGGACGTTGCTGCCGTGCCAGGCGACCACATCCAATGGCGAATGCTGCAGTTCGCAGGCCCAGTGTTCACCGAGAAACTTCTGTACCAACTGGACCGGGCCGTCGCTGTCATCGTAATGGGCCACGGGGGCGAGGAAATCTCGCGGGTTGGCCAGGCCATTGCTGCCGATCGGGCCAAGATCGGGCAGGCGCAGTGGCGCGCCGTGGTTTTCGGCGAGATAACCACGCGCCTGACCGTCGAGCAGCTCGACGCGAAACTTCATGCCGCGCGGAATCACGGCGATTTCCAGCGGTTCGACATCGAGTACGCCCAGCTCGGTGGCGATACGCAGGCGGCCTTGCTCAGGCACCAGCAGCAGCTCGCCATCGGCATTGAAGAACACCCGCTGCATCGAGCGGTTGGCGCTGTAGATATAGATGCTGACGCCGGATGGCTTGTCCGCCGCGGCAGTGGCAACCATCGGCCGCCAGCCCTCGATGAAATCAGTGGCTTCGGTCGGCAGCGGCTGCGGGTTCCAGCGCAGGCGGTTGGGCGTCACCGCGCCCAGTGGCGCCGCCAGCGGCTGGCGCGCCAGGCGCTCGAAGCGCGGGTGCAGCGCCGAGGGGCGAATGCGGTACAGCCAGGTGCGCCGCAGTTCGCTGCGGGCCATGGTGAACGCGGTGCCCGAGAGCAATTCGGCGTACAGGCCGTAAGGCGCACGCTGGGGTGAGTTCTGCCCGACCGGCAGGGCGCCAGGCAGCGCTTCACTGGCAAACTCGTTGCCAAAGCCGCTTAGGTAGTCGAGGGCGGTGTCGCGGGTCATCTGTGCCTCCAGGCTCACTGAGAGCCATGCTGGCAGGGGCTGCTGGGCTGAACCGGGCCGTATCACGGTGGCTGGCAGCGCGTCTGCATTGTTATTGTCGTAATCAGATTACGAATAACGTAATTTGCTCGCCGCCCGTCGTCAAGTTATAAAGTCGCCATCTGTCAATGTGGATTCCTTTCCCCATGTCCAAAGCCAGCACCCCTGCCGACACCGGCAAGCAAAAGGTCCGCTCGGCGGAAGTCGGCACCGATATCCTCAAGGCCCTTGCCGAGCTTTCGCCGTCGACCTCGCTGTCGCGCCTGGCCGAGCACGTCGGCATGCCGGCGAGCAAGGTGCATCGCTATTTGCAGGCGCTGATTGCCAGCGGTTTCGCCGAGCAGGATCGCGCCACCAACCACTACGGCCTGGGCCGCGAAGCGTTGCGGGTGGGCATGGCGGCGCTGGGCAGCATCGATGTGCTCAAGGTGGCGGCGCTGCCGCTGTCGGCATTGCGCGACGCGCTCAACGAGAGCTGCTTCATTGCTGTGTGGGGTAATCAGGGCGCGACCGTGGTCAGTATCGAGCCGGCGGTGCGCGCCGTTACCGTGGTGACGCAGATCGGCTCGGTGCTGCCGCTGCTCAGCTCATCGACCGGGCTGGTGTTCGCTGCGCATTTGCCCGAGCGCGAAACGGTTGACCTGCGTGAGCGTGAGTTGGCCGCCATGACGCAGACATTCGATGCTTATCAGCCACTGCTGGCGGGGATTCGCGAGCAGGGGCTGCACCATGTGCATGGGCTGTTGATGCCTGGCGTCGACGCATTGTCGGCGCCGATCTTCAATGCCATGGGGCACATCGTAGCGGTGATGACCGTGGTAGGGCCGACCTCGATTTTCCATGCCGATGAGCATGGCCCGGCGGCGCAGAAGTTGCTGGCGGCCACCCGCGACATCAGCTGGCGGATGGGCTACGCGGCTTGAGCAGTGACTCTTACCCGGCGCGTAAAGGTGAATGTCGCCTAGGGCTATTTTTCTCGCCGCAACAGCGGCTTATGCTGACTTCACTGGCCAGCACGCAGCGCACTCCCCCGGCCCTGAGTGCAGGCCACGCTCGACGACGTTGATTTAGAAGCTCCTTGATCTAACGTCCAGATTGGCCACTGCACATGCAGTGGCCTTTTTTTTTGCTCAGGTCAGCGCGGCAAAGCCTGCACGGATCTCGTCTTCGGGCAGTTCATCGCCGATAAACACCATCACACTTTCACGCGCCTCGTCGGCCTTCCATTCGCTGTCCCAGTCGAACCCGTACAGCTTCAACACGCCTTGGAACACCAAACGGCGGTCATCCCCGGCGATGTTGAGCACGCCTTTGTAGCGCAGCAATTGTTTGCCGTGGTTTTCCAGCAGCTCGTTCATGAACTCGCTGAGGCGATCGATATCCAGCGCAGTGCTGCTACGCAAGACCAGCGTCGAGATGCGATCCGGGGTCGCCGGCTTGAGCACCGGGCGCAGGCTGCGGGTGATGCTCGCACCCAGATCAGGATTGAGATTGAAGCCACGCACATCGAGCAGCTCGGCGAGGTTGATGCGGCCCTGCTCGACGATGCGAATCGCCGCGCGGCCGTTAATCCGCGCCAGGCGCTCCTGCAAGGCCTCGACAGCCTCTGCCGTGACCAGATCGGTCTTGCTCAACAGCAAGCGGTCGGCAAAGCCGACCTGAGCCTGGGCAATGGCCTGAGTCAGGTGGACATCGGCGTGGGCGGCGTCGACCAGGGTGATGATGCCGTCGAGGATGTAGCGATCGCGCAGCTCTTCTTCGATGAAGAAGGTCTGCGCGACTGGCGCCGGGTCAGCCAGACCGGTGCATTCGATCACCAGCCGGTCAAACGCGATGTCGCCGGCATCCAGCCGCTCCAGCAGCAGGTACAGGGCTTTGGTCAGGTCGGTGTGGATGGTGCAGCACACACAACCGTTGGCCAGGGTCATGACCTGCACCGGCTCGTCTCCGAGCAATTGGCTGTCGATGCCGGCTTCGCTGAATTCGTTTTCGATCACGGCGATCTTCAGGCCATGCTCGGCCTTGAGCATGTGCTTGAGCAGGGTGGTCTTGCCCGCACCGAGAAAACCGGTGAGGACCGTTACAGGAATAGGCGTTTGCACGCAGACATCTCCTTTGGCCATAAATGAAAGTGGGAGCCCGGTTGCCCGGGCTCCCACTCGATCACACTTGCCGCTGGTTCAACAGCACTTGGGCCCGGACTTGCCGCCGTAACGGGCTTCCTGTCGCTCGCGGAAGAACTCCTCGTAGCTCATCATCGGCTTGTCCGGGTGCTTACCCTGCATGTGCTCGACATAATTGTCGTAGTCGGGCATGCCGACCATCAGCCGGGCAGCTTGCCCCAGGTACTTACCCAGACGACCCAGGTCGTTGAACATGGCTGCAGTCCTCTCGTTTACGCGTCAGGCAGCGCCTGGAACGGGGTTTCTTTATCGCTGCGCTCTTTGCGACCCAGTGCCGAGTAACCGACTCTGAGGGCGAAGAACAGGATGCTGAACACCACCACCAGGAACAGGATGGTCAAGCCAGCGTTGGTATAGGCGTTGAAGATCACGTGCTGCATCTGACCAACGTCCTTGGCCGGAGCCAGTACCTGACCGGCGTCCAGCGCGACGCTGTACTTGTTCGCCAGGGCCAGGAAGCCAACAGCCGGGTTCGGATCGAACAGCTTGATGAAGCCTGCAGTAGTGGTGCAGATCAGCAGCCATACCGCCGGTACCAGGGTGACCCACATGTAGCGCTGGCGCTTCATCTTGATCAGTACCACGGTGCCGAGCATCAGCGCGATACCGGCCAGCATCTGGTTGGAGATACCGAACAGCGGCCACAAGGTGTTGATGCCACCGAGCGGATCGATCACGCCTTGATACAGCAGGTAGCCCCACATCGCCACGCAGCCAGCAGTGGCAAGCAGGTTGGCGCCCCACGACTCGGTACGTTTGAGTGCAGGCACGAAGCTGCCGAGCAGGTCTTGCAGCATGAAGCGCCCGGCACGGGTACCGGCGTCCACTGCAGTGAGGATGAACAGCGCCTCGAACAGAATCGCGAAGTGGTACCAGAAGGCCATGGTGTTTTCACCCGGCAGTACCTGGTGCAGGATCTGCGCGATACCGACTGCCAGCGTTGGCGCACCACCGGCACGGGCCAGAATGGTGTGCTCGCCAATGTCGCGGGCAACCGCTTCAAGTTGCTCAGGGGTAATCAGGAAGCCCCAGCTGCTGACCGTCTGCGCAACGCTTACCACGTCGGAACCGACCACTGCCGCTGGGCTGTTCATGGCGAAGTACACGCCTGGCTCGATCACCGAAGCGGCGACCATGGCCATGATTGCCACGAACGACTCCATCAGCATGCCGCCGTAACCGATGTAACGGGCGTTGGTTTCGTTATCGAGCAGCTTGGGCGTGGTGCCCGAAGAGATCAACGCATGGAAACCGGATACCGCACCGCAGGCGATGGTGATGAACAGGAACGGGAACAGCGTGCCCTTCCAGACCGGGCCAGTGCCGTCAGTGAACTGGGTCAGCGCAGGCATCTTCAGTTCAGGCGCGAGGATCAGGATGCCCAGCGCCAAGGCGACGATGGTACCGATTTTGAGGAAGGTCGACAGATAGTCCCGCGGCGCCAGTACCAGCCATACCGGCAGGACGGCGGCAACGAAGCCATAGCCCACCAGCATCCAGGTGATCTGTACACCGGTGAAGGTGAACGCCGGGCCCCAGACCGGGTCGGCAGCCACCAGGCCACCTATCCAGATCGATAGCAGCAGCAGGACCACGCCGATGATCGAGATCTCGCCAATCCGCCCCGGGCGGATATAGCGCATATAGATGCCCATGAACATCGCGATCGGGATGGTCGCCATCACCGTGAACATGCCCCATGGGCTTTCAGCCAGGGCCTTGACCACGATCAGCGCCAGCACCGCGAGGATGATGATCATGATCAGGAAGCAGCCGAACAGGGCGATGGTGCCCGGGATCCGGCCCATTTCTTCACGGACCATGTCACCCAGCGAGCGGCCATTGCGGCGGGTGGACATGAACAGGACCATGAAGTCCTGAACGGCACCTGCCAGGACCACACCGGCAATCAGCCACAGCGTACCGGGCAAGTAACCCATCTGCGCGGCGAGGACCGGACCGACCAGCGGCCCCGCGCCAGCGATGGCGGCGAAGTGGTGACCGAAGAGGATGTGCTTGTTGGTCGGCACATAGTCCAGACCATCGTTGTTGAGTACCGCAGGGGTTGCCCGACGCGAGTCGAGCTGCATCACCTTGGTGGCGATGAACAGGCTGTAGTAGCGATAGGCGACCAGATACAAGGCCACTGCCGCCACCACAATCCACAAGGCGTTGACTGCCTCGCCGCGACGCAGGGCAACTACACCCAGCGCACAGGCTCCCAGTACTGCCAACACCAGCCACGGAATGTGGCGTAGCAGGCTATTATTGTTGTTCATGGTTTACTTCCAGCTGGTGGATTGGAAAGACCGCCAAGCGAGTCTAGGGCCAGTCAAGGCGCATTGCCACATTTGCTTTGTTCTAGAGCCTTTGCCGCCCAATTGCGCAAGCACATACGCCCATACCTTCAACTATAGTCAGGATGTCTTGCAGAGGGCTTTGACCATGAGCGATCACGACGAACGTCGGCGTTTCCAGCGAATTGCTTTCGATGCCACCGCAGAACTGCGCCAAGGCTCGCAAAAATGGCAGGTAAAGCTGCTGGATATCTCCCTCAAGGGCATTCTGGTCAGCCGCCCCGAGCGCTGGGAGCCAGATGCCACGCAGGATTTTGAAGCGACGGTACACCTCAGCCCCGAGGTGCAACTGGAAATGCTGGTCGAGCTGCGTCATGAAGAAACCAGCAAGCTGGGCTTCGTCTGCCTCTACATCGACCTCGACTCGATGAGCCATCTGCACCGTCTTGTGGAATTGAACCTGGCTGATCGCACTGAAATGATGCGCGAACTGCGCGAACTCATCGAATAATACTATCTGTTAGCTAGCTAACCTGCCCCTCCTCAATGTGTTTCCTGTCTACCCAGACAGCTTCTTGCAAGCGGTCTGGGGACTTGTACACAACTTTATAATCACGCTTGCGCTCTGTTGGAACGCTTTCTGCATTCAGCTGACACGCTGTTTACGGGCACTCTTGTGCGCGCTCCGATCAAAATATTGTATACAATTTTTGTGGCCATCCTTTGTAGGAAGTGTCTACAGTAGCCCCACAACAATAAACAGAGAGCCTGCTCCATGACGACGCCCCCTGGAACATCTGCAGCCCAACGTCCCGAGGACGAAAACCTCGGCCTTGGCGCCAACCTGGCCTACGGTCTGCAGCATGTGCTGACCATGTATGGCGGGATCGTTGCGGTCCCGCTGATTCTGGGCCAGGCAGCGGGCCTGAACCCCGCCGAGATCGGTCTGTTGATCGCCGCCTCACTGTTTGCCGGTGGCCTGGCGACCTTGCTGCAAACACTTGGTTTACCGTTTTTCGGCTGCCAGCTGCCGCTGGTTCAAGGTGTGTCCTTCGCCGGTGTGGCGACCATGGGCGCGATCCTCAGCAGTGAAGGTGGCGGTGGCCTGCCGGGGGTGCTCGGCGCAGTGATGGCGGCCTCGGTGCTCGGCTTTTTGATCACGCCGGTGTTCTCGCGGATCACCAAGTACTTCCCACCGCTGGTGACCGGCATCGTCATCACCACCATCGGCCTGACGCTGATGCCGGTTGCGGCGCGCTGGGTCATGGGCGGCAACAGTGCCTCACCAGAGTTCGGCAGCATGGCCAACATCGGCCTGGCCGCGCTGACCTTCGCCATCGTGCTGGTGCTGAGCAAACTCGGCAGCGCAACCATCTCGCGACTGTCGATCCTGCTGGCGATGGTGGTCGGTACGTTGATTGCCTGGTCGCTGGGCATGGCCGATTTCAGCAAGGTCGCCGAGGGCCCGATGTTCGCCATGCCCTCGCCGTTCCACTTCGGCATGCCGACCTTCCATATCGCCGCGATCCTGTCGATGTGCATCGTGATCATGGTGACCCTGGTCGAAACCTCGGCAGACATCCTTGCGGTCGGTGAAATCATCGATACAAAGGTTGACTCCAAGCGCCTGGGCGACGGTCTGCGCGCCGACATGGCCTCCAGCATCCTGGCACCGATCTTTGGCTCCTTCACCCAGAGCGCCTTCGCCCAGAACGTCGGCCTGGTGGCTGTGACCGGAGTCAAGAGCCGCTATGTAGTGGCTACCGGCGGCCTGATCCTGGTCGTGCTGGGCCTGCTGCCGGTGATGGGCCGGGTGATCGCCGCAGTGCCGACGCCAGTACTTGGCGGTGCTGGCATCGTGCTGTTCGGTACCGTGGCTGCGAGCGGGATTCGCACCTTGTCCAAGGTCAGCTACAAGAACAACGTCAACCTGATCATCGTCGCCGCCTCGCTGGGCTTTGGCATGATCCCGATTGCCGCACCGAACTTCTACCACCAATTCCCGAACTGGTTCGAGACCATCTTCCACTCCGGCATCAGCTCGGCGGCGATCATGGCGATTCTGCTCAACCTGATGTTCAACCACTTCACCACCGGTAACTCGGAGAACCAGTCGGTGTTCGCCGCAGCCTACGAGCGCACCATCCAGTACTCGGACATCTCCGCCCTGCGTGATGGCGACTACTTCAAGGAGGGCAAACTGTTCGACGCCGAAGGCAACGAGGTGCCACTGCAAGAGGGCGCAGAGCAGGACGGCGAGGCGCGACGGCGCAACGCGGTGGCCGAGCACTGACGCCTGACCGAGCAGTAAAAAGGGGAGCCGACGCGCATCGTCGGCTCCCCTTTTTTATGCGGCGGTTTTGCCTGGTTACTCGAACAGCGCGTCGAGGGCCTGTTCAAGCCGGGTCACGGCAATCACCTGCAGCCCCGGCGGAGACTCCTTGGGCGCATTGCCCTTGGGCACGATGGCACGCTTGAAGCCATGCTTGGCGGCTTCCTTCAAACGCTCCTGACCGCTGGGCACCGGCCGTACTTCGCCAGACAGGCCGATTTCACCGAACACCAGCAGGTCATGGGCCAGGGGCCGATTGCGCAAGCTCGACATTACTGCGGCCAACAACGCCAGGTCAGAGGCCGTTTCCAGCACCTTGACCCCGCCGACCACGTTGAGGAACACGTCCTGATCGTGGGTCGGGATGCCGCCGTGCCGGTGCAAGACGGCCAGGAGCATGGCCAGGCGGTTCTGGTCCAGGCCCAGGGTGACCCGGCGCGGGTTGGCCAGGTGGCTGTCGTCGACCAGCGCCTGCACCTCGACCAGCATCGGCCGGGTGCCTTCCCAGGTCGCCATGACCACACTGCCGGGGACTTCTTCCTGAGTGCGATTGAGGAAAATCGCCGACGGGTTGGAGACCTCTTTCAAGCCGCGATCGGTCATGCCGAACACGCCCAGTTCGTTGACCGCGCCAAAGCGGTTTTTCACTGCACGCAACAAGCGCAGACGGCCATCGGACTCGCCCTCGAAATACAGCACGGTATCGACCATGTGCTCGAGCACCCGTGGCCCGGCCAGCGAGCCTTCCTTGGTCACGTGACCAACGAGGAAGATCGCCGTGCCGCTCTGCTTGGCGTAACGCACCAGCAATGCCGTGCTCTCGCGCACCTGGGCGACCCCGCCTGGTGCGGATTGCAGCTGTTCGGTGAAGATGGTCTGGATCGAGTCGATGACCATGACCCGCGGCTGCTCGACGCGAGCGGTGGCGATGATGGTCTCGATGCAGGTTTCGGTCATGACCTTGAGCTTGTCCTGCGGCAGGCCCAGACGCCGTGAGCGCATCGCTACCTGCTGCTGCGACTCTTCGCCGGTGACATACAGCGCCGGCATGGCGGCGGCCATGTGGCACAGGGTCTGCAACAGGATGGTCGATTTGCCGATACCGGGGTCACCGCCGATCAACACCACCGAGCCATCTACCAGACCACCACCGAGCACCCGGTCCAGCTCGCCACTGCTGGTGCTGAAGCGGGGGATTTCCTCGACGCTGACTTCGGCCAGGGTTTTCAGCTGGGCTTGCTGCCCGGTCCAGCCAGCACGCCCGCTTGGCGCCGCAGCGCCGCCGCTTTCGATCATGCTCTCGACCAGGGTGTTCCAGGCGCCGCACTCGCCGCACTGGCCCGCCCATTTGGGAAAGGTCGCGCCGCACTCGGTGCAGCCATACAAGCGCTTGGCCTTGGCCATAGGGGCAGTCTCCTGGAAAAAGTGGCCATGATAGCCGAGCCAGACGTGTCTCGAACGCCGCAGGATGCGACAAAACTATTCGATCTAACCGCAGTCACTTACTAACCTCGGTCACTGCAGCGTCACGCATGAAGCGTTTTAGTGGCTTACACTGCGTTTTACTTATCCATTTGTTACAAGGAATACACCATGGGCATGATCAGTGAATTCAAGGCATTTGCCGTAAAAGGCAATGTTGTCGATATGGCGGTCGGGATCATCATCGGCGCCGCCTTCGGCAAAATCGTTTCGTCGTTTGTGGGCGACGTTGTGATGCCGCCGCTGGGCCTGCTGATCGGTGGCGTCGACTTCAGTGACCTGGCGATCACCTTGAAAGCCGCCGAAGGCGATATCCCGGCCGTGGTGCTGGCGTATGGCAAGTTCATTCAGACCGTGATTGACTTCGTCATCGTCGCATTCGCCATCTTCATGGGCGTCAAGGCGATCAACCGCCTCAAGCGCGAAGAAGCCGTGGCGCCTACCACGCCACCGGTGCCAACCCCTCAGGAAACCCTGCTGACCGAGATTCGCGATCTGCTCAAGACGCAGAATCAGAACCGTCTGCCCTGACCGAGCGAAGGGGCGCGCCGCGCCCCTTACCAGTAGTTTTCCACTGCTACCTGGCCTGGACGTTTGCTCAAGTTGAGTTGCAGATCGCGCGCCTTCAACACTTGGCGCGTGTCGTCGATCATCTGCGGGTTGCCGCAGAGCATGATCCGCGAATGCTCAGGGGATAATTCAAGCCCCGCCGCCCGCTCCAGCTCGCCGCTTTCAATCAACTGGGTAATCCGCGCATTCAGTGCACCCGGATATGCTTCGCGCGTGACCACTGGAATGAACTGCAACTTGCCGGCATATTCGGCCAGATAGTCGCGCTGCTCCAGCCCGGCAATTTCATCGACGTAGGCCAATTCCGCGGCCTCGCGTACCGAATACACCAGTTTGATGTTGTCGAAGCGTTCCCAGACTTCGAAGTCCTGCAGGATCGACATGAACGGTGCAATGCCGGTACCGGTCGCGAGCAGCCACAGATCGCGGCCAGGTGGCAGTCGATCAAGGGTCAGATAGCCGAACGCCTGGCGATCGATAAGCAAGCTGTCGCTCTGCGCCAGGCGGCTGAGCTCGCTGGTGAATTCGCCGCCAGGCACAACGATCGAGAAGAAATCCAGATACTCGTCATGCGGCGCACTGACCATCGAGTACGCGCGCCAGACCACGCTGCCATCGGCTTTGCTCACGCCCAACCGAGCGAACTGCCCTGCGCGAAAACGAAAGCCAGGATCGCGCGTCACGCGCAGGGAAAACAGGTTGGGCGTCAACGGCCGAACGTCGAGCAGGGTCTGGCGGGTGAACTTGTCGGCGCTGGCGGTCATGACGGGCTCCATAAATCAGATGTGCCCAGTTTCGCCGAAAGCCGCCTGAATGAACACCGACGGTTTGCAAGGGCAAGTCGCGCGATGATCAACAGGTCACACATTTAATGAGAAAAAAACCTAACAAAGGACTAAGTCTTTTCCTACAATCTGTCCACAGAATCTAATGGATCCAGAATAATCCACGGAGATTTTCGTTCATGTCGCAATGGAGAGCCGAGCAATTGCAGTTGCTGATCGCCGAGCGCGAGCCGCAGCAGTTGTTCGATCGTGCGCTGACGCTGGTGCAGGAAATGGACATGACCTACCTCGGCCTGGCCTTGCACATCCACCTGGCAGCCAGCCGACCGCATACCATTCTGTATAGCAATTATCCTAGCGACTGGTTGAGCTATTACGCCAATGCGGATGTACTGAAAGCAGATCCGGTAGCAGCCCGCTGTCACCAGTCGACCCAAGCTGTAATGTGGACGGACGAGGCTTACCGCGAAGTCCCGGTTTTCCGCGAAACTGCCTGCAAGCACGGTTTGCGCCACGGCTGGACCCAGTCGGTCTACGATCAGCGCCACAACCAAACTCAGATGAGTGTTGCCAGGCCAACCCGGCCGGTGCAGCTCGGCGAGTTCTATGAAAGCGGCGCGCGCGCGCTGTGGCTCTGCCATACCCTGCATGGGCTGCTCTGCGAGCATCATCTGGCCAGCCTGGCGCCGGTGCCCAAACTCACCGAGCGTGAGCTGGAGGTACTCAAATGGTCCGCCGATGGCAAGACGGCGGCAGACATCGCGCGTATTCTGACTCTGTCGACCAGCACCGTGAACTTCCATATCCGCAGCGTGATCGCCAAGACCAACGCCTCCAACAAAGCCGGCGCGGTCGCCATCGCAGCCAGCCGTGGGCTGTTCTGAGCGCAACCTCCCCCCCGTGGATAAAGCCCTGTAGAATCTCGCCCCTCAAGCTCGTCGTGGTCTGCGCCGAGCAGATTCATAGCTGAGCCCCACGCCATGCCCCTGCTGACCAGCCCTTTCGCCGAACTTGATCTGATCCGCCAACCGGAACAGGCCGATGACCCGCTGCAAGCGTTCGACGCTGCTGACCAGTACCTGCTCGAGCACCTCGCCAGCCAAGGGTTGCCCGCCGACTGCCGTGTGCTGGTACTCAATGACAGCTTTGGCGCGCTGGCGGCCAGCCTGTGCGACAGCCTGCAGGTGACCAGCAGCGGCGATTCGCACCTGGCGCGCATGGCCTTGGAAAAGAACCTCGCGCGCAATGCCAAGGCGTTTGACCGCGTGCCGTTCGTGCCGTCCAACCAGGTCTGGCAGGGAACGTTCGACCGGGTGCTGGTGCGGGTGCCGAAAACCCTGGCCTTGCTTGAAGAGCAGTTGATCCGCCTGCAAGGCCACCTGGCACCGGGCGCCGAGGTGATCGCCACGGCCATGATCAAGCACTTGCCGCGTGCCGCTGGCGACCTGCTGGAAAAGTACATCGGCCCGATGCAGGCCTCGCTGGCGCAGAAAAAAGCGCGCCTGCTGACGGCCAGCTTCAGCGAACGGGCTCCGGCTCAATCGCCCTACCCTAGCCGTTACACCTTGGATCAACCGCCCCTGGAGCTGGTCAATCACGCCAATGTGTTCTGCCGCGAAGGACTGGATATCGGCACCCGTGCGTTTCTCCCGCACCTGCCGCGCGATCTTGGTCAGGCCCGGGTCGCCGACCTGGGTTGCGGTAACGGCGTGCTGGCGATCGCCTGTGCGCTGCTCAATCCACAGGCGCAGTTCAGTCTGGTCGATGAGTCGTACATGGCCGCGCAGTCGGCACTGGAAAACTGGCAGGCGGCATTGCCCGAGCGGCCGGTTGAGGTGCTCGCGGCAGACGGCCTGGCCGGGTTCGAGAAGCAATCACTGGATGTGGTGCTGTGCAACCCACCGTTCCACCAGCAACAGGTGGTCGGTGACTTCCTCGCGTGGCGCATGTTCCAGCAGGCCCGCGATGCGCTGGTGGTGGGCGGCGCCCTGTACATCGTCGGCAACCGCCACCTGGGCTATCACAGCAAGCTGGCGCGCTTGTTCCGTGGGGTCGAGCAAGTTGCCGCGACCCCCAAGTTCGTCATCCTCAAAGCGCGCAAGTAATTCGCCCGGTCAATGCGTGCTCAGCCCGGCTGCGCTCATGAACATGCGCATCAGCCAAGCCAGCACACCCAGGGCGGCGACACTCGCCGCCCAAATCATCACCAGCCAACCTAGCCGCTGCCACAGTGGCTTCTTCTGTTCGATACCGGTCATGCCGCGCACCTCCTAGTGATAGCCCTGGTCATGGGTGACTTTGCCGCGGAACACGTAATAGCTCCAGAACGTGTAACCGAGGATCAACGGCAGGATGAACAGCGTCCCCACCAGCATGAAGCCCTGGCTCTGCGGCGGTGCGGCGGCCTCCCAGATCGAGATCGACGGCGGGATGATGTTTGGCCAGATGCTGATCCCCAGGCCGCTGTAGCCCAAGAAGATCAACACCAGGGTCAGCAGAAACGGCGTGTAGTGCGCTGAGCGGGCAATCGCCTTGAACAGGCCATAGAACGTCACCATGACCAGAATCGGCACCGGCATGAACCACAGCAGGTTAGGCATGCTGAACCAGCGCTCGGCAATCTGCGGGTAAGCGATCGGCGTCCACAGGCTGACGATGCCGATGACCGCCAGCAGCACCAGTGCCAGGGGCCGGCCAAGCACATGCATCTGCTGTTGCAGCGGGCCTTCGGTTTTCATGATCAGCCAGGTGCAACCCAGCAAGGCGTAGGCGACGATCAGGCCCAGTCCGGAGAACAGGCTGAACGGCGTGACCCAGTCCCAGGCGCCGCCGGCATAGTGGCGGTCGACCACCTTGAAGCCCTCGATGAACGCGCCCAATGCCACGCCCTGAAAGAACGTCGCCAGCAGCGAGCCGCCGATGAACGCTTTATCCCACACGTGGCGCTTGGCAGCAGTGGCCTTGAAGCGGAATTCGAAGGCCACACCGCGGAAGATCAACCCGATCAGCATCAAGATCAACGGCAGGTACAGTGCCTCCAGCACCACCGCGTAGGCCATCGGAAACGCCCCGAACAAGCCCGCACCGCCCAGCACCAGCCAGGTTTCGTTGCCGTCCCAGACCGGCGCGACGGTGTTCATCATCACGTCGCGGTCATGCTCGGCCTTGACGAATGGGAAGAGAATGCCGATACCCAGATCGAACCCGTCCATCACCACATACATCATCACGCCAAAGATGATGATCACAGCCCAGATCAGCGGAAGATCGATACCCATGGCTCAGTTCCTCTCGGTCAGGCTGGAATTGGCCTCATGGCCGTCATCGGCAGCGGACAAGGGCCGCGCCGGGGTCCGTTTTTGCCCTGGGCCACCATGTGGCTGCTCTTCTTCACCGGTATGCGGGCCTTTGCGCACCAGGCGCATCATGTACGCCAGGCCAGTGCCGAACACCGCAAAGTAGACCACCACGAACATCACCAAGGTGAAGCCGAGCTGGCCATAACTATGGTTGGAAACACCGTCGGCTGTGCGCATCAGGCCATACACCACCCACGGCTGGCGGCCGATCTCGGTGGTGAACCAACCGGCGAGGATGGCGATCAGGCCGGATGGGCCCATCCACAATACAAAGTACAGGAACGGCCGCGAATGGTAGATCGCGCCGGTTCTACGCAGCCACAGACTCCACAGGCCAGCGGCAATCATCAACATGCCCAGCGCAACCATGACCCGGAACGACCAGAAGATGATCGTCGAGTTGGGCCGATCCTCTTTGGGGAATTCCTTCATGGCCGGCACTTGCTTGTCCAGGCTGTGGGTCAGGATCAAACTGCCGAGCACCGGAATCTCGACCTTGAAGCGAGTGGTTTCGGCTTCCATGTCGGGGATGCCGAACAGGATCAGCGGCGTCGCCTCACCGGGCTTGTTCTCCCAGTGGCCTTCGATGGCGGCGATTTTCACCGGCTGATGCTTGAGCGTATTGAGCCCATGGAAGTCGCCGATAATCGCCTGCACCGGGGCCACGATCAGGGCCATCCACATCGCCATCGAAAGCATCTTGCGCACGGCCGGGTTGTCCCGCCCGCGCAACAGATGCCAGGCCGCCGAGGCGCCGACGAAGAACGCCGTGGCGACGAAGGCGGCAGTGGCCATGTGCGCCAGGCGGTAGGGGAACGATGGGTTGAAGATCACCGCCAGCCAATCCACCGGGATTACCCGGCCATCGATGATTTCGTGGCCCTGCGGGGTCTGCATCCAGCTGTTGGAAGCCAGGATCCAGAAGGTCGAGACCAGCGTGCCCAGCGCCACCATCAGCGTCGAGAAGAAGTGCAGGCCGCGGCCTACTCGGCTCCAGCCAAACAGCATGACGCCAAGGAAGCCCGCTTCGAGGAAGAATGCAGTGAGCACTTCGTAGGTCAGCAATGGCCCGGTGACGGCGCCGGCGAAATCAGAGAAGCGGCTCCAGTTGGTGCCGAACTGATAGGCCATGACCAGGCCCGAGACCACGCCCATGCCGAAGTTGACGGCAAAGATCTTCGACCAGAAATGATAGAGATCGCGGTAGACGCGGTTGTCGGTTCTCAGCCAGAGGCCTTCGAGAACCGCCAGATAACTGGCCAGGCCAATGGTGATGGCCGGGAACAGGATGTGAAAGGACACGGTAAAGGCGAACTGGATTCGGGCGAGCTCTAGGGCTTCTAAGCCGAACATGGTGCTTCCTCTTCAGGTGAACCGGCATTTCGGGCTTGTGGCCCTGATGCCCACTGCCCCCACGATTATCGAGTGCGACCTGTTGGAATTGTTCTATTCGATTGCAGGGATTCACGCCGCACGGGCCGATCAATGCATTTGCAACGATTGACCCAGATCAATGGCTGTATCCAGCATAGCCCCGAATCCCGCCCCAGGGCCTGTGGCTGGATGCCGCGTGGCGCATTGCCCCACCCTCTTCCAGGCAGCGACAAAAGGTGCTTGATCAGGGCTTGTGCAACTCTTTGTTACAAACAGATGATAGGCTGCTGGACACCGAGTTCCTTACAGGTCGCAGGCTGCCGATGTCCGATTCTGCCCCGCTGTTGTTGCGTCACCACCGCCCCTTTCTCGCATTCTGGCTGGCCCGCGTGTTTACCGCGAGCGGCTTTCAGATGCTCACCGTGGCAATCGGCTGGCAGCTCTATCAGCTGACCGGCAACGTGCTCGATCTGGGCCTGGTCGGCCTGGTCGAATTCGCCCCGCGGGTCTTGTTCATGCTGCATACCGGGCACGTGGCCGACCGCTATGACCGGCGCCGGGTGGCAGCGCTGTGCCAGAGCCTGCAAGCGCTGATTGCGCTGGCACTGGTGCTCGGCAGTGCCAGCGACAACGTCAGCCGTGAGCTGATCTTCTGCCTGGCCTTCCTGCTCGGCGCCGCACGTTCGTTTGAAATGCCGGCGACTCAGGCCCTGCTGCCAAACGTGGTCCCGCCCGGGCTGTTCCCGCGGGCGGTGGCGGCATCGGCATCGGCGACCCAGGCCGCCACTATCGTCGCCCCTGCGGTCGGCGGCTTGTTGTATGCGTTGGGCAGCATCTGGGTGTACGGCCCGACCGTGGCACTGTATGTGATCGCCTGCGGCCTGACTCTGAGCCTGGATGCCCGCCAGCAGGTCCAGCAGCGCGGCCGGGCAACGCTGGAGTCTCTATTGGCCGGGATACGCTTCATCCGTAGCCGGCCGGACATCCTCGGTGCCATCTCGCTGGACCTGTTCGCCGTGCTGCTGGGCGGCGCCACCGCTTTGCTACCGGTCTTCGCCAAGGACATCCTGTTGACCGGTGCCTGGGGCCTGGGCCTGCTGCGCTCGGCACCGGCGGTCGGCGCACTGTTGATGTCGCTCTGGCTGGCGCGCTTCCCGTTCGAGCGCAAGGTCGGCCGGACCATGTTCACCGCAGTCGGCGTGTTCGGCGTGGCCACCATCGCCTTTGGCCTGTCGACCTCGTTCTGGTTCTCGCTGGCGGTGCTGGTGGTGCTGGGCGCGGCAGACATGATCAGCATGGTCATCCGCAGCGCCTTCGTGCAGCTGGAGACGCCTGACGAAATGCGCGGCCGGGTCAGCGCGGTGAACGGGTTGTTCATCGGGGCTTCGAACCAGCTCGGAGAGTTCGAGTCGGGCGTTACCGCGCACTGGATGGGCACCGTGCCGGCTGTGGTGCTGGGTGGGGTTGGCACGCTGGTGGTGACCGGTGTGTGGATAAAGTTGTTCCCGACCCTGGCCAACCGCGATCAACTGCACAGCCAGCCGGTAGCAGAAGCGCCAGCGGCGTCAGCCGCACCGATCAAAGGTTGACCCCGCCAGCAGCAGGCTCATCTGCTGCTCGTAGCCGACCCGGGCGCGAAAGCCGTTGCCGCTTTCGCGCCAGCCGGTTGCACGGTACAAGGCCAAAGCGCCGAGGTTGGCGCGGTCCACTGACAACTGCAGGCGCCTGATATCAGGCCACATCGTGCGCAAAAGAGCCGGTAGCGCCTGCATGCAAAAGCGCCCAAGGCCCTGCCCCTGAAACCTGCGGTCGACCTGTAACGCAGTCATCATCGCTGCATCAGGCTGGCCCCAGGCGGGCAGAAATGCGCCACGCTGAAGCAGCAGAAACGCTCTGGGCACATCATCGAGCAACAGCGCAACGCCGCGGCGCTGATCAGAGCCGCAACCGAGCAACAGATACAAGGCATCCGCCACGTCACCCGCAAAGCACTGCTGCTCTGACGGCAGCTGTATCTCCAGCAGTTGCCCACGCTGAACCGGGGTTAGCTGCGAGTAGTCAATCAGCTGCACAGCGTCATCTCGGCGGCGGCCGTCTGGGTGATCGGCACTGAATGCGCAGTGTATCGCGACATTGATTACCGCTCAGCAAGCATGCTGGTATGATGCGCGGCTTTTTTCTACCCCAGATAAAACCACGGCATCCGGTACGGTCTGTGCTTTGCTGATGAGGTCGATACATTAACGGCGCCCCGGGGGCGTCTTTGGGAGCGGGCATGCTGGAAAGGCTGTTTCAACTAAAAGCACACAACACAGACGTGCGCACCGAGATGCTTGCGGGCGTGACCACATTCCTGGCCATGGCCTACATCCTCTTCGTCAACCCGAGCATCCTCGGCGAGACCGGTATGGACAAGGGCGCGATCTTTGTCGCGACGTGCCTGGCTGCGGCCATCGGCTCGGCGACCATGGGCCTGATCGCCAACTACCCGATCGCACTGGCGCCGGGCATGGGCCTGAACGCCTTCTTCACTTACACCGTGGTCCTGCACATGGGCCATACCTGGCAGGTGGCGCTGGGTGCGGTGTTCATCTCGGCGGTGTTGTTCTTCCTGCTGTCGATCTTCCGCATCCGCGAGTGGATCGTGAACAGCATTCCGCTGCCGCTGCGCTCGGCGATCGCCGCCGGTATCGGCCTGTTCCTCGCGCTGATTGCGCTGAACAATGCCGGCATCGTCGTTGATAACCCAGCCACCCTGGTTGGTTTGGGCGATCTCAAGAAGCCTGCGCCGGTGCTCGCTGCGCTGGGCTTCTTCCTCATCGTCGCGCTGGAAGCGATGAAGGTTCGCGGTGCAGTACTGATCGGCATTCTGGCCGTCACAGTAGCCTCGATCCTGATGGGCGTGACGCCGTTTGCCGGTGTCGTCTCGATGCCGCCCTCGCTGGCGCCGACCTTCCTCCAGCTGGACATCGCTGGCGCTCTGGATGTGGGCCTGGTCAGCGTGATCTTTGCTTTCCTGTTCGTCGACCTGTTCGATAACTCCGGCACGCTGATCGGCGTGGCCAAGCGCGCGGGTCTGATGAGCAAGGATGGCCACATGCCGAAAATGGGCCGTGCGCTGATCGCGGACAGCACCGCGGCCATGGCCGGCTCGCTGCTGGGTACCTCGACCACCACCAGCTACATCGAGTCGGCAGCAGGTGTAAGCGCCGGTGGCCGTACTGGCCTGACCGCCATCGTGGTCGCGGTGTTGTTCCTGCTGGCGCTGTTCTTCGCGCCGTTGGCCGGCAGTGTGCCGGCCTTCGCCACCGCACCGGCGCTGTTGTTCGTCGCCGTGCTGATGGCCTCGGGCCTCGCTGAAATCAACTGGGACGACGTCACCGAGGCCGCCCCTGTGGTGGTGACTGCCCTGGCCATGCCGCTGACCTACTCGATCGCCAACGGCATCGCCTTCGGCTTCATTGCCTGGACCGCGATCAAGCTGCTGTCAGGCCGCCGCCAGGACCTGAACCCGGCGCTGATCATCCTGTCGATTCTGTTCGTTATCAAGCTGGGCTGGTTCAACGCATGAGTTCTGTTTTCGATCCATCTGCCTACCAAAGCCTGCTGGCGCCAAAGGTCGCGCGCCTGCGCGAGCTGCTGGCGCCGTTCAGCGCGCCCGAGCCTGTGGTGTTCGAGTCGCCGCGCGAGCATTACCGCCTGCGCGCCGAGTTTCGCCTGTGGCGTGAAGACGGCCAGCGTCACTACGCCATGTTTGCCCCGGGCGAAAAGCACAAGGCGATCCTGATCGAGGATTTCCCGATTGCCAGCCAACGCATCAATGCGCTGATGCCGCGCCTGAAAGCGGCCTGGCAGGCGAGCGAGACGCTGAGCAATCGGCTGTTCCAGGTGGAGTTCCTGACCACCCTGGCCGGCGACGCAATGATCACCCTGTGCTACCACCGCCCGCTCGACGATGAGTGGGAAGCTGCCGCCCGCGAGCTGGCCGCCGAGCTCGACGTGAGCCTGGTCGGCCGCTCCAAAGGCAAGCGCTTGGTAATTGGCCGTGACTATGCGGTGGAAAAACTCGACGTCGCCGGCCGCACCTTCAGCTACCGCCAGCCCGAGGGTGCTTTCACCCAGCCCAACGGCGCGGTCAACCAGAAGATGCTCAACTGGGCCTTTGAGGCCATCGGCGAGCGCGACGACGACCTGCTCGAGCTGTACTGCGGCAACGGCAACTTCACCCTGCCGCTGGCAACCCGCGTACGCCAGGTGCTGGCCACCGAGATCAGCAAGACCTCGGTCAATGCCGCCTTGCACAACCTCGACGAAAACGGCGTGGATAACGTGCGCCTGGTGCGCCTGTCGGCTGAAGAGCTGACCGAGGCACTGAACGAGGTGCGCCCGTTCCGACGCCTGCAGGGCATCGACCTGAAGAGCTATCAGTTCGGCACAGTGTTCGTCGACCCGCCGCGCGCGGGGATGGACCCGGATACCTGCGAGCTGACTCGACGCTTCGAACGCATTCTGTACATATCCTGCAACCCGGAAACCCTGGCGGCCAATATCGCTCAGTTGCACGATACACACCGGATCGAACGCTGCGCTCTGTTCGACCAGTTCCCCTATACCCACCATATGGAAAGCGGTGTGCTGCTGGTCCGACGCTGAACCGACGTCTGCCGGGGCTGCAATGCTTCGGCACGGCCAACCCACCCGCAGCGCTTGCAACTGAGCAGCCCGGCAGGCTAGCAGTGCGATGTGCTGATACCGGCGCCAGCGAGGCTTTTGGGGGCCTCGCTGGCGTAAGCTAGCTTCAGGCTTGTATCAGAAGTCGAAGAACACCGTCTCGCCTTCGCCCTGAATCCGCATGTCGAAGCGATAGGCAGTCTTGCCGTCGACTTCGCAGCGTTTGGCAATCAGCGTCTCGCGCCGTTGCGGCTGCTCGATCAGGTTGAGCACCGGGCACTTGGCGTTGGCCTCGGCTTCGTCATCAAAGTAAAGCCGCGTGTGCAGTTGGATATTGATGCCGCGGGCAAACAGGCTGATGTTGATGTGCGGCGCCATTGGCACGCCGGCGGCATTCTTGACCACACCCGGCTTGACCGTGTGCAGCGTCCAGTCACCGGAGTCGAAGGTGGTGGCGGTACGGCCAAAGCTGTTGAACGGGTTTTCCAGGTTGTACTGATCCTGGTACTGGCCGTCGGCATCGGCCTGCCACACTTCCAGGAATGAATCACGCACCAGATGGCCATTGCCATCGTAGACCTGACCGATCAGCAGGATGTGCTCGCCGGCGGCTTCAGGGCGCGCTAGGGTGTTCCAGATTTCGGTCGGCCGAACCGGGTTGCCCGCTGCTTGCAGGGCCAGGCCGATGTGCACGTAAGGGCCGGCAGTCTGCGACGGGGTTTCCGGCAGCAATTCAATTGGCATGTCGCGGCTCCTCAGCGGTTTTCGAAGTGGGTCTGGCGCTGACCGCGCAGAACGATGTCAAAACGGTACGCCAGGCAATCCATCGGATTGGCGTTGCTCATGTCGAGCTTGGCAATCAGTTGCTGCACCGCTTGCGGGTTGGCGATCGACTTGACGATCGGGCACAGCGGGATCAGCGGGTCACCTTCGAAGTACAGCTGGGTAATCAACTTGGTCGAGATCGACGGGCCGCTGATCGAGAAGTGAATGTGTGCCGGGCGCCAGTCATTCGGGCCGTTGCGCCATGGGTACGGGCCGGGCTTGATAGTGCGGAAACTGTAATAGCCCTCGCGGTCGGTCAGGGCCCGGCCGACACCGCCGAAGTTGGGGTCCAGCGGCGCCAGGTAACGGTCGTTCTTGTGGCGGTAACGACCGCCGGCGTTGGCCTGCCACATTTCCACCAAGGTGTTTGGCACCGGTTTGCCGTACTGGTCGATCACTCGGCCGGCGACGATGATGCGCTCGCCGATCGGCAGGCCACCGTTGTCGAAGTTGAGCAGCAGGTCGTTGTCGTGCTGGCCAAAGCCCAGGTGAGTGAAGTCCGGGCCGGTGCTTTCACTGATCGACTGCGGGATGCTGACCAGCGCCTGGCGCGGCGAGCGGGCAATCGACGTCTTGTAATCTGGGGTCAGCGCTTTCGGGTGCCAGTTGCGATCACGGATCACGAAGCGGCTGGTGTCCTCGGCAGGCATACCGGTGTTCCTCTTATTGGAGTTGTGCGAGCGCCCGTGCGTAGCGGGCGGACTTGCAGTTTCCGATAGCCTGAATGGGATGAATATTGAAATCAGCGGTCTTAGACATAACTGTTTGGTTATGCCTTGCAGCGTGCCTGCACAAGGCAGCAGCACTGCACTAATCTATACCCTCAACCTCGCGGTTCGGAGAAGCTCGATGGAATGGCGAAAAGGTCGGCGTAGCGACAATGTGGTCGATGCTCGCGGTGCAGGCGGCGGCGGTGGCGGCGGCATGCGCTTTGGCGGCGGCAAGGGGCTGGGCCTGGGCGCCATCCTGCTGATCGTCGGCATCGGCTGGATGACCGGCCAGGACCCGCTGCAGATTCTCGGCCAACTGACCGGGCAGATGCAGCAAAGCGCGCCGGCCAACGTCGAAGGCAAGGCGCCGCCGGCCAATGATGATCAGGCAGCGTTCGTCGCCTCGATCCTGGGTGACACCGAAGACACCTGGAAGGCGCTGTTCGCCCAGGCCGGCAAGCAATACCGTGACCCCAAGCTGGTGCTGTTCAGTGGCCAGGTCAATTCGGCCTGCGGCTTCGCCTCCTCGGCGGTCGGGCCGTTCTACTGCCCGGCTGACCAGCGGGTGTACCTGGACATGACCTTCTTCCGCGAAATGGAAACGCGCTTTGCCGCCGCCGGCGACTTCGCCCAGGCCTATGTCATCGCACACGAGATCGGCCATCATGTGCAGACGCTGCTCGGCGTCTCCAATCAGGTCCAGGCCGCTCGCCAGCGTGGGCAGAAGATGGAAGGTGACAACGGCCTGCTGGTGCGTCAGGAATTGCAGGCCGACTGTTTTGCCGGGGTCTGGGCCTATCAGGCGCAGAAACGCCTGAACTGGCTGGAACCGGGTGATATCGAAGAGGCGCTTAACGCCGCCAACGCCATCGGTGATGACCGCTTGCAACAGCAAGGCCAAGGTCGCGTGGTGCCGGATTCGTTCACCCACGGCACGTCGGCGCAGCGCGTACGCTGGTTCAAGACCGGCTTCACCGACGGTGACGTCAACCGCTGCGATACCTTCAACGCACGCACGCTGTAACTCCCCGCCAATCCGCATTCAATAACGCCTCTTGAGCCCTTTTTGCGCTCAGGAGGTGTCGTTGAATGCGTCGCTTTTTAACGCCAATGCCGCAGTAAAACCCTCGGATTTTCAAACAGTTATAAATCTGCTGAAAAAGCGTTTCAGCTACCCCGTTTTCAGCCGATAACTCATGCACGAATCAGCGGGCCCCAGGAAGAATAACGCCAGCGATTGACAACAACTGAGCGAATAATCTTTATGGAGTGCGTGCATGAACAGTTGGTTTGCCAACATCAGCGTCAACCTCAAACTGGGCCTGGGCTTTGGCCTGGTGCTGCTCTTGACCGGCCTGCTGGCCCTGACCGGCTGGAACAGCCTGGGCAGCTTGATCGACCGCAGTAACTGGATGAGCGACATCAGCCAGCTCAACAAAGACCTCACCGACCTGCGCATAGCACGTCTGCAGTACATGATCGCCAACGGCGATGACGCCGCTGCGGCCAACACCCAGACCAAACTGGACACCTTCAGTGCCCAGCAGCAGCGCTTGGTGGCCTCGTTCAAGAGCCCTGAAAACGTCAAGCTGCTCAACGAGCTGGGCGCGATCATCAGCGACTACAAACTGTCGCTGAGCAAGATGCGCGCGGGCTACAAGACCACCCTCGCCAACCGCGAGAACATGAACCAGACCGCCGCCAAGGCCGATCAGATCCTTGATGCGATCAGCCGCGACGTGCTGGCCCAGCCGGAAGTCGACAGCGTACGCCTGGCCCAGTATCAGGCCATCAGCAACACGCGTCAGCAGTTGCTGCAAGTGCGCGTCGATGTACGCGGCTACATCGCTGACAACAGCGCGGCCAATGAACAGGCCGCCCTGCGCCAGCTCGACGCGGCCCTGGTCGAGATCGACAACCTCAAGCGCCAGCTACCCAACGAAAGCACCCGCCTGCAACTGTTCGACCAGAGTGTGCAGGCTTACCGCTCTGCCGTGCGCGACTTCCGCGACGCCACCGCCGCCATCGCCGTGGCCCGCGCCGAGATGACCGTACAAGGTGCCGACATCGTCAAACGCAGCGACGCCCTGTACAAGATCCAGCTCGAGCGCCGCGACATCGAAAGCGACCAAGCGCGCAACCTGCAGATCATCTCGACCCTGCTGGCGTTGTTGGTTGGTGTGTTCGCCGCGATCATCATCACCCGCCAGATCACCCGCCCGCTGCGCGAAACCATGGACGCCGTCGAGCGTATTGCCGGTGGCGACCTGTCCAGTGAGCTGCGGGTCACCCGCCGTGACGAGTTGGGCGTGCTGCAACAAAGCATCAGCCGCATGGGCAGCACCCTGCGCGAGTTGATCGGTGGTATTCGTGATGGCGTAACGCAGATTGCCAGCGCCGCCGAAGAGCTGTCGGCCGTGACCGAGCAGACCAGCGCGGGTGCCAACAGCCAGAAAGTCGAGACTGACCAGGTTGCCACTGCCATGCACGAGATGGCTGCGACCGTGCAGGAAGTCGCCCGCAACGCTGAACAGGCTTCGCGCGCGGCAACGGGTGCCGATGATGAAGCGCGTGCCGGTGACCGGGTGGTGGGCGAGGCGATCAACCAGATCGAACGCCTGGCCGACGAAGTCCAGCGCTCGACTGACGCGATGAACCTGCTGCAGCAGGAAAGCCAGAAAATCGGCAGTGTCATGGACGTGATCAAGTCGGTTGCCGAGCAGACCAACCTACTGGCATTGAACGCGGCCATCGAAGCCGCCCGCGCTGGTGAAGCCGGGCGTGGTTTTGCCGTGGTCGCCGACGAAGTGCGCGGCCTGGCGCAGCGTACGCAGAAGTCCACCGAAGAGATCGAAGAGCTGATCGCCAGCCTGCAGAACGGCACCCAACAAGTGGCCAACGCCATGCTGGGCAGCCGCAACCTGACTGAAAGCAGCGTCGAGCTGGCGCGCAAGGCCGGTGGTTCGCTGGAGAACATCACCCGCACCGTGTCCAACATCCAGTCGATGAACCAGCAGATCGCCGCAGCCGCCGAGCAACAGAGCGCGGTTGCCGAGGAGATCAGCCGGAGCATTCTCAATGTACGCGATGTGTCGGAACAGACAGCCGCAGCCAGTGATGAAACCGCCGCGTCGAGCGTCGAGCTGGCACGCCTTGGCAGTCATCTGCAGACGCTGGTAAGCAAGTTCCGCGTTTGACCGCTGCCTTGTGAACTGCTCAGCCCGGCCAGCGCAATGCTGGCCGGGCTGAGCAGCGCTGGCGTTATTTGACGATCATGCCAACACCACGACCGCGCGGGTCGGAGGCGGTTTCAAGCTTGCCATCGGTGACGCGAATGGCCTGGATATCGCCCATCTCCCAGCCCTGATCCTCAAGCACATAGCCCATCTTTTTCAGCTCGTCGGCGACCTTGCCGGTCAACGGTGCATAGCTGTCGAAGTAGATAGTGTCCTTGGGCAGCAGCTGGTGATGCACGCGCTGCGCTGCAACGGCCTTGGCCAGCGGCATGTTGTAGTCGTAGAGGTTGTTCATCACCTGGAAGATCGAGGTGAAGATGCGCGAGCCGCCCGGCGTACCGATGACCAGGCTGACCTTGCCGTCGCGGGTCACCAGGCTTGGGCTCATCGACGACAGCATGCGTTTGCCCGGAGCAATCGCGTTGGCATCGCCGCCGACCACGCCAAAGGCATTGGCGGTACCAGGCTTGCTGCTGAAGTCATCCATCTCGTCGTTGAGCAGGAAGCCTGCGCCCTTGACCACCACACCACTGCCGTAGTCGAGGTTGAGGGTGTAGGTGTTGCTGACCGCGTTGCCCTGTTTGTCGACGATGGAGAAGTGCGTGGTTTGATGCGGCTCCAGCCCCGGGCGGACCTTGTCGGTGGCGGAGATGGCGGTTGGGTTGACCTGCTCGGCGCGTTTTTTCAGGTAGTCCTTGGCCACCAGCTTGTCTACCGGTACCTCGGTGAAGGCCGGGTCGCCAAGATAGTCGGCGCGGTCGGCGAACACGCGCTTTTCAATCTCGGCCAGCAGGTGGATATAGCGCGCCGAGTTCTGCTCGACGCCCTTGAAGTCTGCCGCGCGGTTTTCCTTGATCCCGAGCAACTGCGCCAGCGCTACGCCGCCTGAGCTTGGCGGTGGCGCGGTGTAGACCACGTTGCCGCGCCAGTCGATGGCCATCGGCTCGCGCCAGAGGGCTTTGTAGTCCTTCAGGTCGTCTTTGCTGATCAGGCCGTTATCGGCCTTCATCTGCGCAACCAGCAGGTCGGCGGTCTTGCCTTGATAGAACTCGCTGACGCCTTTGTCGGCGATGCGTTCGAGGGTCTGCGCCAGCTCCGGCTGCTTGAACAGCTCGCCGACTTTCATACTGCCGAAATAATCGTTGAAGTTGGTAGCGGTCTTGAACAGGCCTTGGGCATCGTCGCGATACTGGTACTGCTTCTGGGCGATCTTGAAGCCGTTGTTGGCGTAACCGATGGCCGGAGTCAGCAGCTCGCTCCAGGGCAACTTGCCGAACTTTTGATGCGCCTCCCACAAGCCCATTACTGTGCCCGGTACGCCAGCGGCGCGCACGCCGACCAAGCTGAGGTTCTCGATGACCTCGCCTTTTTCGTCCAGGTACATATTGCGGGTGGCCGCCTTGGGCGCCACTTCGCGGTAGTCGAGGAAGTACGCTTTGCCGTCCACGTACAGGGTCATGAAGCCACCGCCGCCGATGTTGCCGGCTTCTGGATAGGTGACTGCCAGGGTGAAGGCAGTGGCCACGGCGGCATCGACGGCGTTGCCGCCTTTTTTCAGGATATCGGCGGCGACCTGTGCGCCATATTGATCGGGCGCGGCCACTGCGCCGCCTTCAAGAGTCACCGCGAAGGCCGACGAACAGCTCAGGATCGCGGCCCCGAGGGCCATGGACTGGAACATGACGAGACGCATGAGCACTTCCTTGGTGTTGTTTTTGTTGATCACTTATTAACACTGAAGCTTTTTGACTAAGCAAATGCAGCAGGCGCAGGACGACGTCATTGCGTTATTTGTGTCGTTTTTGGAACGGTTCCTAGGATCGAGATAGCTGGGGCCGCGTCAGCCTGAGTGGACGCCGTCGGCGTAGGAGCGGCCTTGTGTCGCGAAAGGGTCGCGTAGCGGCCCCAGCAATGCCAGACAGTGACCCTGCTCAGCAGGCATACGCCGCCAGCTTGGCCTGGATGAAATCAAGGAAGCACTGAATCCGCAGCGCCAGCTGGGTGTTGCGGTAGTAAACCGCATGAATCGGCTGCCGGTACCCATTGTTGGCCTCGCTCAACAGCACCTGCAGGCGCCCGGCGCGGATGTCTTGGTGGGTCATGAAGTGCGACAGGCAGACGATACCCTGCCCGGCCAGCGCCAGCTGACGCAAGGTCTCGCCACTGGATGCGGTCAACTGCGGGCGGATTCGCCAACTGTCGCCGTCGGCGTGGCGCAGCGGCCATTGGTTGAGGCTGTCGACGGAGCTGAAGCCGAGCAGGCAGTGCTCGCTCAAGTCACTGACCTGGTGCGGCACGCCGTGGCGTTGCAGGTATTCGGGGCTGGCCAGAATCTGGATCGGGCTGCAGCCCAGCGAGCGCGCATGCAGGCTGGAGTCGGCCAGCTCGCCGATGCGGATGGCGACGTCGGTGCTTTGCTGGAGCAGGTCGATGATCAGGTCATCGGTGTTCAGTTCCAGCTCGATGGCCGGGTACAGCGCGCGAAACTCAGCGATCCAGGGCACGATCGCGTGCAGCATGAACGGTGCTGCGGCGTTGATGCGCAGGCGCCCCGACGGCGTCTGCCGGTGCAGCGACAGGCGCTCTTCGAGCTCGCTCATCTGTTCGAGGATGGTCCGCGCGTGCAGTACAAAGAACCGCCCTTCTTCGGTCAGGTCCATGCGCCGCGTGGTGCGGTTGATAAGCGTGGTGCCGAGCTTGCCTTCCAGCCGCGCCAGGGTGCGGCTGACCGCAGACGGGGTTTGCCCGAGTTGCTCGGCAGCGGCGGAAATCGAGCCGCAGTCGATCACGCTGACGAATACCTGGAGTTCTTCTGAGCGGGTTTTCACGGTGGTGCCTGGGCCAGGATGAGGCCTGGATTGTCGGCCGTTTATTGCCGGGCAGGCAACTGCCGCGGCGGTCACGCCGCGCATCGCCTACCGGGCCTGGCCGAACACCTTGGCCAGATGCGCCTCGTAGGCTGCCACGGTAGCGGCCACATCCGGGCGCTTCATCACATCCACGGCGAGGAAGGTTGGCAGGCCGCTCATGCCGAGGAACTGGTTGGCCTTGTGGAACGGGAAGTACACCGCATCCACGCCCTTGCCTTCAAAGAAGTCGCTGGGGTCGTCGAAGGCCTGTTGCGGCGCGTTCCAGGTGGCCGAAATCATGTACTGCTTGCCCCGGATCAGGCCGCCACTGCCGTACTTCTGCGAAGCGTCGGAGCGGGTCCGGCCGTCGCTGGCGTAGAGGCTGCCGTGGCCTTCGGTGAACACTTCATCCAAGTACTGTTTGACGGTGTACGGGGCGCCCATCCACCAGCCGGGCATCTGATAGATGATCACGTCGGCCCAAAGGTATTTCTGCACTTCTTCCTTGATGTCGTAGCCGCCGTCGATGAAGGTTTGTTTGACATCGAAACCGGCCCGGTCCAGATAGGCCAGCGCGGCATCGTGCAGGGTTTCGTTCAAGCGGCCGTCGGAGTGGGCGAACTGTTTGCCGCCATTGAGCAGAAGAATCTTTTTCATATCGAGCCTCTAAGGTTGTGTGTCGATCCGCAGACCGATGCACTTCAGTTGGCTGCAGGTTAGAGGCTCGCCCTTGGCGGAAACAGCCAGCATTGGACAAATCAGTTTTGCCTTGTAATCACGAATGATCACCAGACTGTTGCTTTAAAATCGCTTTTCCACTTATTTACAAGGTGCAGTCATGAACGCTCAATACGCCTTTATTCTCAAAGCCAAGACCCGCCCGGAAAAAGCCGAAGCATTCGAGCAACTGTTCCGCGCCTACGTCGAACCAAGCCGCCAGGAGCCGGGCTGCGTCGAATACCACATGTTGCGCGATCAGCAGGACCCGAGCCTGTTCATCTTCTATGAGGTGTGGGCCGATCAGGCGGCGTTCGATGCGCACTGCGCGCTGGCCCATATGCAGCAGTTTGCCGCGCAGCGCATGGACTATCTGCAGCGCGATTTCGAGGTGCAACGCATCGACATGCTCAGCGCCGCCTCGGGTAAACGTTGAGCCGTTCAAATAGCTGACAAATGTCGCTTGCCGCCAGCCGGCGGGTTTCTCACAATCCACCGATTGGCTTTCATTGCGCACCCGATAAGGATCTCCCCGTGCCGTCCATCTATCAGCTCAAACCCCGCTTCCAGGCCCTGCTGCGACCCACCGTGCAGCGCATGTACGACCGCGGGGTGACGGCCAATCAGGTCACGGTTGCCGCTGGGATAGTCTCGCTGCTGCTGGGCCTGCTGCTGGCCTGCTTTGCCGACATCCACGGGCTGTTCATCCTGCTGCCGATCTGGATGCTGCTGCGCATGGCGCTCAACGCGGTGGATGGCATGCTCGCCCGCGAGTTTGGCCAGCAGTCCAGGCTTGGTGCCTACCTCAATGAACTGAGCGACGTGATCGCCGACGCTGCGCTGTACCTGCCGTTTGCCCTGCTGATCGGGGTATCGCCCGTGCTGGTGGTGCTGGTGGTGTTGAGCGCACTGATCAGCGAATACGCGGGGGTGATGGGCCCGCTGGCCGGTGCAGCGCGGCGCTACGACGGGCCGATGGGCAAGAGCGATCGCGCGTTTGCCTTTGGCCTGCTCGGTACCGGTGTCGCCTTTGGCCTGCTCAATCCAACCTGGATCAACGGCCTGCTGCTGGTGATTCTGCTGCTCTCGCTCTATACCCTCTACAACCGTGTACGTCAGGGCCTGGCCCACGCCAACTGATCGTCGCCACTGACCGCACCGCCGCCAGCCAAAAGGACCTTTGCCATGCGCCAGGCGCAATCGCTGCACTTCTCTACCCATGACGGCGTCGAGCTGCACTATCGCTACTGGCCGGCCATCCGCAGCGAGCATCAGCCGCGTCGGGCGGTGGTGATGTTCCACCGGGGCCATGAGCACGGTGGGCGCCTGGCGCACCTGGCAGACGAACTGGACATGCCCGGCTATGACTTCTTTGCCTGGGACGCACGTGGCCACGGCCAGTCGCCAGGGGCGCGCGGCGACAGCCCGAGCTTTGCCACCAGCGTGCGCGATGTGCAGACCTTCATCGAGCACATTCAAATCCGCCACGGCATCGCCGAAGATAACACCGTGGTGCTGGCGCAAAGCGTCGGTGCCGTGCTGATTGCCACCTGGGCGCATGACTACGCGCCCAAGGTACGCTGCCTGGTGCTGGCCTCGCCGGCGTTCAAGGTCAAACTCTACGTGCCGTTTGCCCGCCCTGGCCTGAAGCTGATGAAGGCTGCGCGCGGCAACTTCTTCGTCAACAGCTACGTCAAGCCGCGGCTGCTCACCCACGACCCGGAGCGGGTGGCTTCGTATGTGGCCGACCCGCTGATCAGCCGGCCCATCTCGGTGACCATGCTGCTCGGCTTGTATGAAGCCGCAGACCGGGTTGTGGCGGACGCTCAGGCGATCCAACTGCCGACCCAACTGCTGGTTTCGGGCGCCGACCTGGTGGTCGAGCGGGCGCCGCAGGAGCAGTTCTTCGAGCGCCTGGGCAGTGCCCGCAAAGAGCTGCACCTGCTGCCTGGGTTCTTCCACGACACCCTTGGCGAGCGTGACCGCGGCCATGTACTGCCGCGCATCAAGCGCTTCGTCGAGCACTGCTTCGATGCCCCGCTGGCGGCACCTTCGCTGCTCGATGCCGACCAGTCCGGCGCCAGCTGCGCCGAAGCCGAAAGCCTCGCAGCAAAGCTGCCGCGCAACTCGCCACGGGATCTGTACTGGCGCGCCACCCGCGCCGGCCTGCGTCTGGGCAAAGGCATGGCAGACGGGGTCAAGCTGGGCTTCGATACCGGCTTCGACTCCGGCAGCACCCTCGACTATGTCTATCGCAATCAGGCCACCGGCAAGGGCAAGCTGGGGCAGATGATTGACCGCAACTACCTCGACGCCATCGGCTGGCGCGGTATTCGCCAGCGCAAGCTGCATGTCGAAGAGCTGCTGCGCGAAGCGATCCGGCGCCTGCGCGAGCAGGGCCGCAGCGTCGATATCGTCGACATCGCAGCCGGCCATGGCCGCTACATTCTTGAAGCCTTGCAGGAACTTGAGCAACTGCCGGACTCGATCCTGCTGCGCGACTACAGCGAACTGAATGTACAGCAGGGCACGGCGCTGATTGCCGAAAAGGGCTTGGGCGATATCGCGCGTTTCGTCCAGGGCGACGCCTTTGACCGGCAGAGTCTGGCCACACTCGAGCCGCGCCCGAGCCTGGCTGTGGTTTCCGGGCTGTACGAACTGTTCGCCAGCAACCAGATGGTCAGCACCTCGCTGGCCGGCTTGGCTGATGCCGTCGAAACGGGCGGCTATCTGGTCTACACCGGCCAGCCGTGGCACCCGCAGCTGGAGATGATCGCCCGCGCCCTGACCAGCCACCGCGGCGGTCAGGCCTGGGTCATGCGTCGACGCAGCCAGGCCGAAATGGATCAGTTGGTTGCCGCCGCTGGTTTTCGCAAGATCACCCAGCGCATCGACGAATGGGGCATCTTCAGTGTCAGCCTGGCGCAGCGGGTCGAGTGATGGCGCGTGAAGCCGGGCTGATCCGTCGTGGGGTCTTGTGGCTACTGCTGCTCGGGCCGTTTTTCTTTCTCAGCTACGGCTTGGCCAACACCTACACGGCGGGCCGTGCCGATGTCGGCAGCCTGGTGTTCGGCTGGGAAAGCCAGATGCCGCTGTGGCCGTGGACGATCATCCCGTACTGGTCGATCGACCTGCTCTACGGCCTGTCGTTTCTGCTGCCACGCAACCGCCGCGAGATGGATCGCCACGCCCTGGCCTTGTTGAGCGCGCAGCTGATCTGCGTGGCCGGCTTTCTGCTCTGGCCGCTGCGCTTTACCTTCGAGCGACCGGCGCTGAGCGGCCTGTTCGGCTGGCTGTTCGATGTGCTGATGGGCTTCGACAAACCGTTCAATCAGGCGCCCTCGCTGCACATCGCCCTGCTGGTGATCATCTGGACGATGTTCGCCCGCCACCTGCGCAACCCGCGTGGGCGCTGGCTGATGCACGGCTGGATGGCGCTGATCGGGGTGTCGGTGCTGACCACCTGGCAGCACCACTTCATCGACTTGCCGAGCGGTGCGTTGGTCGGGCTGCTATGCGTCTGGCTGTGGCCTCGCGACGGTCAACCGCCGTTGCAGGCTGCGCGTCTGACGCAGGATCCCAAGCGCTGGCGGCTGGCGCTTTACTACACCCTCGGCGCTGCGCTGTGCACCGGTTTGGCGAGCTGGGCTGGCGGCGCCTGGCTGTGGCTATTGTGGCCGGCACTGGCGCTGCTGCTGGTGGCCTTGAGCTACGCGATACTCGGTGCCAGCGCGTTTCAAAAAGGCGCTGATGGGCGCCTGTCGATGGCCGCCAGCTGGCTGTTTGCGCCCTACCTGCTCGGCGCCTGGATCAACTCGCGGCTGTGGACGCGACGCCATCCGCAGGCGGACGAAATCTGTGACGGGGTCTTCCTCGGCCGTATTCCGGCAGCCGGTGAGGCGGGGCAGTTTTCGGCGATTGTCGACCTGTGTGCCGAACTGCCATGTCTGGCAGCCAAACCATTGGCAAACCATTACCGCAGCCTGTCGACCCTGGATCTGGTGGTCGCCGATCTACAGCTGTGCCGCGCCGCCGCCGACGCTATCGAGACGCTGCGCCAGCAAGGGCCGTTGCTGGTCTGTTGCGCGCTGGGTTACTCGCGCAGCGCCACCGCCGTCGCCGCTTGGTTGCTGCTCAGTGGCCGCTGCACGAGCCTGGCTGAAGCCGAACTGCGCTTGCGCCAGGCGCGCCCGGGCATCGTCCTGCGCAGCGCACACCAGCACATGCTCAGGCAACTGGAGGGGCAAGCATGCACCTGCGCGTAACCGCCAGCCTGCTCGGCCGCGGCCAGCAACTGGAACGACTGTCCGACGGCATCAGCCTGATCGCGCTGGGCTATGGCCTGGCGCCGCTGCTAGGCACCCCACTGCCGCTGCTGGGCAGTGGATTATGCGCCCTGCTGGTGATACTCGGCCTTGTGCATAAATACCTGGCGGTGCGAGTCGCGCTGGATGCCGAGTTATTTGCCGAGCTGGCTTCGCGGAGCGACCTGCCAGCCGCCACGGGCCAGCTCGACCGCGCCTTGTTCGACCTCAACCTCAAACCCAGCGCCAGCGACCCGCGCGATTGGACCACGCGCAGCCAGGCTGCGCTCGGCCTGTTACGCCGCCAAGGCCTGTGCCTGGCCCTGCAGATCGCGCTGTGCCTGACTACGCTGCTGACACTCCCTTTGATCGGATAAGACCCGTGCCATGCTCACCGCCCTGACTGCCTTTGCCATCACCTCCGCCGCGCGCCTGATCACCGGCGCCCGCGCCCTCTGGCTCGGCTGCACGCCGCAGCCGGTGCAGCGCCTGTACTTCGCCAACCACAGTAGCCACGGCGACTTCGTCCTGCTCTGGGCGTCGCTGCCGGGGCCGCTGCGCCAGCGCACGCGACCGGTTGCAGGCGCCGACTACTGGGCCAAACCGGGCCTGCGTAACTTCGTCATCCGCAAGGTATTCAACGGTGTGCTGATCGACCGGCAGCGCAGCGAAGTCCAGGCCAACCCGCTGCAGCCGGTGCTTGATGCGCTGTCCGGTGGCGATTCGTTGATCTTCTTCCCCGAGGGCACGCGCAACCTCGGTGACGAGCCGCTGCTGCCGTTCAAGAGCGGTTTGTTCCACCTCGCCGCCGCCAATCCCGACATGGAAGTGGTGCCGGTGTGGATCGCCAACCTCAACCGGGTCATGCCCAAGGGCCGCGCCCTGCCGCTGCCGCTGTTGTGCACCTTGAGCTTTGGCGAACCGCTGCAGGTGCAGGCCGCTGAAGACAAGCACGCGTTTCTCGAGCGGGCCCGCCAGGCCCTGCTGAACCTGGCCCCCAAGGAAGTCTGAGATGGACCACAACACTGTTTTGCTGTTTGCCGGGATCGGCGCGCTGCTGCTACTCGCCAGCGTCATCGGCCGCCTGCTCAAGTGGCGCGCCGGCGGCGGCCCCCATGCGGTGATCGACAATCTCAATGCGCGGATCAACGCCTGGTGGGTGATGGTGCTGGTGATCGGCATCGCCTTCCTGTTCGGCAAGTACGGCGTGATCGTGCTGTTCTACTGCGTGTCGTTCTATGCCCTGCGCGAGTTCATGACGCTGACCCCGACCCGGCGCAGCGACTACCCCGCGCTGGTCGCAGCGTTCTATGTGGCACTGCCGCTGCAGTACCTGCTGATCGCGATGGACTGGTACGGCCTGTTCAGCATCTTCATCCCGGTCTACCTGTTCCTGTTGCTGCCGATTCTGGCCAGCTTTGGCGGCGATACCACGCGCTTTCTCGAACGCGCCTCGAAAGTGCAGTGGGGGCTGATGATTGCCGTGTACTGCGTGTCAGCGGTGCCGGCGCTGATGACCCTCGACATCCCCGGTTTCGAAGGCCGCAACCTGCTGCTGATCGCCTGGCTGATCCTGGTAGTGCAGATCAGCGATGTGCTGCAGTACGTCTGCGGCAAGCTGTTCGGCAAGCGCAAAGTGGCACCCAATCTGTCGCCGTCGAAAACCCTCGAGGGCCTGCTCGGCGGCGTAGCCCTGGCCACCCTGATCGGCGCCTCACTGTGCTGGATCACCCCGTTCAGCTTTTGGCAGGCGGCGTTGATGGCGCTGACCGTGAACGCCATGGGCTTCTTCGGCGGGCTGGTGATGTCGGCGATCAAGCGCGACCGTGGGGTCAAGGACTGGGGGCACATGATCGAAGGCCACGGCGGCATGCTCGACCGCATCGACTCGGTGTGTTTTGCCGCGCCGGTGTTCTTTCACTTCGTGCGTTACTGGTGGGCATAACCGCGCGGCGATAGCGCGGGCAGGCAGGTAGAGGTCGAGCGCAGGCAACTGGGCCAGGCGCGATAGCCCTATGGTGATGCGTCCATAAGCATCCCAAAGGGAACACCTGCCATGTCCGATTTCATTACCGTCCTGCGTGAAACCTGCCCGATCCCGGTAGTCGACGCGACCAAGTGGAAGCGCATTGGCGGTGACCCGCACACGGTGAACCTCAACGCCTACCTGTCGGCTGACGGCAGCAAGATCATGGGCACCTGGATCTGCACACCGGGCAAGTTCGAGGTCAACTACGACAAGTGGGAATTCTGCCACTTCCTCGACGGCTACTGCATCATCACCCCGGAAGGTGAAGAGCCCAAGCACCTCAAGGCCGGCGATGTGTTCGTCATCGAGCCGGGCATGAAAGGCACCTGGGAAGTGGTCGAAACCGTACGCAAGTATTTTGTCTTTGCCTGATCAAAGATTGAGTTGATCGGCTAAGCGCAAGGCAAAAAAAATCGCGACTCGAACCGCCCTCCCCCAGGTGCGCAGTTACAGTGGGAGGGCGCTTCGAGCCACGATCAAGACACGTGACGCTCAATCCTTCTTGCGATAGCCCTCGACGATTGCCGAGAAGTCCTTGCCGCCATCGCCGCGCAGGCTCATCGCCTGATACAGCTGCTGCGCCACGGCACCGAGAATCACCGGCTGATGCGCCTGTCGCGCAGCTTCAGTGGCCAACCCAAGATCCTTGAGCATCAGCTCGGCACCAAAGCCGCCGGTATAACCGCGCGCGGCAGGCGCCGTATCAATTACACCCGGCCATGGGTTGTAAGTATCCGAACTCCAGCAACGGCCTGTGGAACTGTTGATGATGCCGGCCAGCACCTGGGTGTCGATGCCCAGCGCATTGCCCAGCGCCATCGCCTCGGACACGCCGATCATCGAGATGCCCAGCAGCAGGTTGTTGCAGATCTTGGCGATTTGCCCGGTACCGACTTCGCCGCAGTGGACGATGTTGCGGCCCATGTCCTTGAGCACCGGCTCAAGGCTGGCAAACAGCTCAGCGCTGGCGCCAACCATGAAGGTCAGGGTGCCGCCCGCTGCGCCACCGGTACCGCCGGACACCGGCGCATCGCCCATGTCGACGCCCTTGGCCGCAGCAGCCTTGGACACTTCGCGGGCGGTCTGTGGGTCGATCGTGCTGCAATCGACGGTTGGCGTACCTGGGCGAATCCCGGCCAGCACGCCGTCATCGTTGAGGTAGACGCCACGCACATGCGCTGCCGCCGGTAGCATGGTGATGACCAGCTCGCTGTTGGCCGCTGCGTCCTTGGGTGAGGCGCTGATCTGCCCGCCAAGCTCGGCAAGTTCGGCCAGTACGCTCTGGTTGAGGTCGAACAGGTTGAGCTGATGCCCAGCCTTGATCAGGTTGCGGGCCATGGGCGCGCCCATGTTGCCCAGACCAATGAATGCAATACGCATGGAGCCTCCTTAGCGCAGGCTGATGGTGGTGTTGACGCCGTCATTGACGCTGTCGTCATCGAACCAACGGGCCGTGACCGTCTTGGTCTGAGTGTAGAACTGCACCACCTGCTTGCCATACGGGCCGAGGTCGCCGAGCTTGGAGCCGCGCGAACCGGTGAAGCTGAAGTACGGCACCGGCACCGGGATCGGGATGTTGATGCCGACCTGGCCGACGTCGATCTCGCTCTGGAACTTGCGCGCCGCAGCGCCGCTCTGGGTGAACAGGCCGGTACCGTTGCCGAACGGGTTGCTGTTGACCAGGGCGATGGCCTCGTCGAGCGTGTCGACTTCAAGGGTGATCAGCACCGGGCCGAAGATTTCCTGGGTGTAGATCTGCATCTGGGTGGTGACCCCGGAGAACAGCGTCGGGCCGACGAAGTTGCCTTGCTCATAGCCCGGCACGCTGACGTCACGGCCATCCAGCTCCAGCTTGGCGCCCTCGGCGATGCCGCTTTCGATCAAGCCCAGCACGCGCTCCTTGGCCCGCTTGGAGACCACCGGGCCAACATCCGTGCCTGGCTCGCAACCGGCGTTGACCTTGAGCTGGCTGGCGGCAGCCTTGATGTCCGGCAGCCACTCGCGGGCCTTGCCGACCAGCACCGCCACCGAGGTGGCCATGCAGCGTTGCCCGGCGGCACCAAAGGCGGCGCCAACCAGCGCGTTGATGGTTTGCGTGCGGTTGGCATCGGGCAGCACTACCGCGTGGTTCTTGGCGCCCATCATCGACTGCACGCGCTTGCCGTGCTGGCTGCCGAGGTTGTAGACGTGGGTACCGACCTCGGTCGAACCGACGAATGAGATCGCCTTGATGTCCTTGTGCGTGCAGATCGCATCTACCACCTGCTTACCGCCGTGGACCACGTTGAGTACACCGGCCGGCACCCCGGCCTGCAGCGCCAGCTCGACCAGCATCAGGGTCGACAGCGGGTCCTGTTCGGACGGTTTGAGGACGAAGGTGTTACCGCAGACGATGGCCATCGGGAACATCCACAGCGGGATCATCGCCGGGAAGTTGAACGGGGTGATCCCGGCGCAGACGCCGATCGGCTGACGCAGGGTGTAGGTGTCCACACCGCCAGCGACGTTCTCGGCGAACTCACCCATCTGCAGGGTGCCAATCGACGCTGCGTGTTCGACCACTTCCAGGCCGCGGAAGATATCGCCCTCGGCGTCGGCAATGGTCTTGCCCTGCTCGGCGCTGAGGGTCTGGGCGATGCGTTTGCTGTGCTCGCGGATCAGCGCCTGCAATTTGAGCATGATGCGCATGCGCGCCCCGATCGGCGTGTCGCGCCAGCTGGCGAATGCACGCTGGGCGGCAGCGACAGCGGCATCGACCTCGTCGACCGTGGCAAACGGCACCCGCGCCAGCACCTGCTGGGTGGCCGGGTTGATTACATCGCGCCATTCGGTGGTTTTCGACTCGACCCATTGGCCGTCGATCAGCAGCTTGACCTGCTCTACCTGAGTCTGGGTCGGGGATTGGGGTGCGTTCATCTGCGCGTTCCTTGGAATTATTGTGGGAGACGAGATTGCCAGGCGGGGCTGGCGTCGAGGCGCTGATTTGAAGTATAGATGTGCAAACATCCAATAAGAACGCACATAAAAACCGGATCATCATGCAAAAAGACCTTACCTCCCTCAGTTCGCTGAACTGGGATGACCTGAAGTTCTTTCTTGAAGTGGCGCGCACGCGCAAGGCAAGCAGCGCGGCCAAACGGCTGAATGTCGACTACACCACGGTGTCGCGGCGAATCAGCTCGCTGGAGGCGGCGCTGGGCACGTTGCTGTTCGAAAAGTCGCGCACCAATGGCTTTGTCCTGACCAACGAAGGCCAGCGCCTGCTCGGTTACGCCGAATCCGTCGAGAGCACCCTGCACATGGCCTGCGAGCAGGTATCAGGCTCCGGCGTGGCCTTGTCCGGGCACGTGCGCATGGGCTGCACCGAAGGTTTCGGCAGCTTCTTCGTCACCCCGCAGCTGAGCCACTTCGTCGACGCCTGGCCGGCGATCACCGTGGACATCCTACCGCTACCGCACTTCATCAGCCTGTCCAAGCGCGAAGCCGACATCGTCATCGCCCTCGAGCGCCCCGAACATGGCCCCTACGTGTGCTGCAAGCTGACCGACTACCGCCTGCGTCTGTACGCCACCCAGGACTACCTCGACAACCACGCGCCGATCCGCCAGGTCAGCGACCTGGCCGAACACCCGTTCATCAGCTACGTCGACGACTTGGCCTTCAGTTCAGAGCTGCTGTACCTGGCCAACCTGATCCCCAACGCCCACGCCCACCTGCGCAGCACCAGCGTCATCGCTCAGTACACCGCAGCGCTGCAAGGGCGCGGCCTGGCGATTCTGCCGTGCTTCCTGGCTGCACAGGATCCACGACTGGTGACAGTGTTGCCTGAGGAGATCGCGATTACCCGGCAGTTCTGGATGTACTGCCGGGAGGATTTGCGCAAGCTCAAGCGGATTACCCTGTTGTGGGATTACATCCGCGAGGTGACCGAGGCCAATGCGCCGCTGTTGCTAGGCGAATCACGCGAGATGCGCTTCGCCCAGGACTGACTCAGTTGGACGCCACAACGATCGAGACCCGGCGGTTTTCCGTGCGCCCGGCGCTGGTGCGGTTGTCGGCGACTGGCTGGCTGCTGCCGAGGCCGCGACTTTGAATGTTCTGCGGTTGCATGCCGATCTCGATCAGCGCCTTGGCCACGCTCTGGGCGCGGCGTTCGGACAGTTGCTGGTTGTAGGCCGCTTTGCCCGAGGCATCGGTGTGGCCGTCAACGCGGACACGCTGGATATCGACGCTGAGCAAGGCCCGGCCAATACGCTCGACGATGGCTCGGCTCTGGCTGTTGAGGCTGTCCAGATCACTGCCGAACAGCACTTTGCCGGACAGATCGAAACTCCAGCCTTCATCGGTGGGGGTGAAGCCCTCGCGCTTGAGCACGGCGATCTGCTCGGCAGTCAGTCCGGGCGGTGGCACACTCTGGCAACCGCTCAAAGCCAGCAGACTCAACAACACTGCCATGCAAGGCAGGCGCAAACGTACAAACAGTTGCAACACGATTAGCTCCTTTTTTCAAAATCTGCGGCGCTACTTTCCGTATGCGCCACATGCCACTGGCCGCGGCGTGCGCGTTTGGCTTGGTACATCGCCGCATCAGCGGCATTGAGTAGACTGGCCGGGTCATGGCCATCGTCCGGGTAACATGCGATGCCAACGCTAAGTGAAGCGCTGATGCTGGTGCCCTCGTTCAGGGCAATCGGCAGCTTCATGCTGGCAACGATCTTCTCGGCAATCCGTTGGGCGTCCTCGCAGGATTGCAGCGGGGTCAGCAAGACCGCGAACTCATCACCGCCCAGCCGCGCGACCAGATCATGCTCGCGCAACTGCGCACGCACTCGCGCAGCAACGGTGACCAGCACCTCGTCGCCAACGGCATGGCCCTGGCTGTCGTTGATCTGCTTGAAGTGATCGCAGTCGATGAACAGCAGCGCCAGATATTCCTGGTGACGCTCGGCAGTGCGTAAGGTGCGGCTCAGGCGCCCCTCGAAGAAAGCGCGATTCGGCAACCCGGTCAGGCTGTCGTGGCTGGCCAGATGGGCCAGGGTGGCGTTCTCGCTGCGCAGGTGGTTCTGCCAGTTCTCCAGTTCGTCGAGCAGGGCATTGAAGTCGTTGCCCAGCTCGTTGAGCTCGGCGATGTGGGTTTCCGGTACGCGGCGGTCGAAGCTGCGCTCGCGGCGGGCGGCGTGGGCGACGCTGGCAAGGTTGCGCAGGGGCCGGATGATGTCGCCGAACAGGCGCCGCGACCAGTGGCTGGCGACCCAGGCGCTGAGCAGCATGCACAAGAGGATGCCGGTCAGCCCGCTGAGCAGAAAGCGCAATACGCTGCGGCCCTGGCCGGTGACTTCGATGTGGCCGACCTGCTGTTGCTGATGGAGAATCGGCATGTGCACCGGCTCGACCAGAAAGCTGCTTGCCAGCGACCGTTCCAGCGGCGCCAGCACGCCGTCTTCGGGCCTTTGCCAGTGGGCCAGCAGCTCACCATCGTTGTTGAACACCTTGGCGTCGGCCACGCCTTCGTTGGCGGCGATCAGCGCCAGTGACTCGTTGGCGGCGGCGCTGTCGTCGAACACCACCGCGGCTTCGACTGTGTAATTGATCGAGCGCGCAATCAGGTGCAGGTTCTGGTTGGCATATACGCGCAAAGCCAGCACGCCAAGCAGGGTCACGCACAGGCCAGCCAGGCCGACCGCGAGCAGGGCCACGCCCAAATGCCCGCGGCCGAGCACAGCGCGCAGGGTCGGCCGGCGGTCGCGCCTGGCTGAGCGGATCATGGCTGCACCGCGCGGCGACGCGACAGCTGCAGCACGCTGGGGTGGATACGCACACCGCTGCGGGCTACCGAATCGAGGTTGACCTCGAAGGTTACCTGCTCGTCGCTCACGCGCAGGCAGAACAGGCTACCGACCGTGCAGGGGTCGTCTGCTTCGCTGATGCTCAGCACCGGCCGGCCGTTGAGGGCATGAAACAACCGCTCGCGCTGGCCACGATCGAGCTTGCCGATATACACCGCATCACAGGCACCGGCGGTTTGCGGATCGTCGGCCAGAAGGCGACGGGTCTGCAGCGGCTTGCCAGAGTTCTGCTCGGTGCCCTTGATCAAGTCATCGGCGTATTCGGTCGGGCCGATCAGGCACAGCCGCAACGGGGCCGGCTCACTGGGCCAGCGCGCGTAGCTGAAAATGCCCAACACCACCTGGGTCACGGCCTTGCCCCGCTGCTGCGCCAGGGCGGCGCTGGCAGCGGTCTCTGCCCGGCTGGGGCTGGCGTAGAGCAAAAGGGCGGCGAGCAGCAGGGCAAGCGCAGCGCCCGTTGCGCGCGCCCAGGTCGAGACAGCCACCATCATGTGGGAATTTTCTCAAAATCTTGTCAGATAATGCCGCAACGATAGCATATTGCCGCTGCGGCAGAACGTCAGCCTTGCTCCAACATCAGGCCGGAGATGCGCCGCACGCGGCGTTCAACCGCCTCTTCGAACACTCCCGCACGGGGCTCGATCAAGCTGAAGCAGTGCTTGGCGCGGGTAATGCCGGTATATACCAGCTCCTTGGTCAGCACCGGATTGAGCGCGTCCGGCAGCACCAGAGCGGTGTGGCTGAACTCCGAGCCCTGCGACTTGTGCACGGTCATGGCATAGACGGTTTCGACTTCATTGAGCCGGCTGGGTAACACGAAGCGCACCCCACCACTGCCGTCGTTACGCGCAAAGGCCACGCGCAACAAGGCGACGCCGCGTTCGTCGGGCAGGCGCAGGGCAATGCCGATATCGCCGTTCATCAGGCCCAGACCATAGTCGTTGCGGGTGACCAGCACCGGCCGGCCTTCGTACCACGGCTGCTGACTGTCGATCAGACCAGCGTTGTGCAGCACGCGGGTGACGCGCTCGTTCAGACCCTGCACGCCCCACGGCCCCTTGCGTACTGCACAGAGCAGCTGGAAGTCCTCGAAACTGTGCAGCACCTGGCCGGCCCACTGCTCCCAGCGCGGGTCGTCTGCTGCGGTCGCGGGCGGGGGGCGCAGGCGACCGATGTTGCGCAGGTAATGGCGGTAGCCCTGCGGGCCGTCGGTGCCGCGATCAAGGCCATCGAGCAGCAGTCTGTCGAAGCGTCGATCATGCTCGCCTTGCAGCGACAGGCCGTGCACGTCGTCGAGCTTTTGCGTCAGCAGTTCGCGCGCCGCCTGGGCTTGCTGGCGGTTGACCAGGCGGGCCAGCTGACCGATCCCGCTGCCTTCACCAAAACGCCGCGAGTGGCGCAACATCACCACCTGCTGCGCAAGTGGGTGCTGCCCGGCGTCGCCGGGGGTTAGCCCGCTGTCCTGCAGGGACTGTCCGCCGACCTGCTCCAGCCAGGCGCGGGTGGCCGCCGAATAGAAACCCTCCTCGGCATCGCGGCACAGGTCACCGAGCACTGCACCGGCTTCGACCGAGGCCAACTGGTCCTTGTCACCCAGTAGCACCAGCCGCGCCGACGGTGGCAAGGCGTCGAGCAGCACGGCCATCATCTCCAGGTCGATCATCGATGCTTCATCGATCACCAACACATCCAGTGGCAACGGGTTGCCAGCATGGTGGCGGAAATGGCGCGAGCCCGGGCGGCTGCCGAGCAAGCGGTGCACGGTGCTGACATCGGTCGGAATCTGCTGGCGGACCTCAGCGCTGACCTCAAGCAACTCGACCTGTTGGCCAATCGACTCGGTCAGGCGCGCAGCGGCCTTGCCGGTGGGCGCTGCCAGGCGAATCCGCAGCGGCCTGCCCTGCTCCACCGCAGGCCCTTGCAGCAGTGCCAGCAGGCGCACCACTGTTGTGGTCTTGCCGGTGCCGGGGCCGCCAGTGATGATGCTGAACGAGGCGCGAGTAGCCAAGGCGCAGGCGAGTTTCTGCCAGTCGACCTGGCCTTGCGGCGCGCCACCCTTGAACAGTTGCTCAAGCCGTTCCGGCAGCGCTGGCGCGATGACTTGATCCGCTGCCAGGCGCTGGCGCAGCGCGTTGTCGATCTGTCGCTCGTAGCTCCAGTATCGGCGCAGGTACAGGCGCAAGCCGCTGAGGACCAGTGGTCGCGCGCTGTGCCCCGGCGTATTGCCAGTGGCCACTAGCGGGCTGGCCGTGATGCGCTCGCACCAGGTGTGCTGATCGAGCTTCGTCAGCAGTTGTGATGGCAGCAGCAATGGCCCGTCGAGTGCATCACCTTCCGGTGGCAGCGACAGGGCGAAGTCCGGCTCGGCCAGGGTCTGGGCGAGGTCCAGGCAGACATGCCCGTGACCCAACTGGTGGCTGGCCAGGGCAGCGGCGAGCAACAGCAGCGGGTCGCTGCCGGGCGCACGCTCTTCAAGAAAAGCCACCAGTGCGCGGTCGAGCGCGCGCAGCCAGCCGCGCTCAACCCAGCGGTCGAGCAGGATCAGCAGGTCATGGCTACTCTGCAGCGGCGCCAGGGCAGCCAGCTGCTCGGCTTGCAGGGGGGTTGGCAACAGGTCTTCAAGGCGGCGGCTCATGGCGCGGCTCCGGCAAACAGGTCCTGCTGTGCCGGCACCGGAGCACCGCGGAACAGGGCATCGAGGGCTTCGATCAGCTCACGTGGCGGCTTGCTGAAATACACCCCGTGGCCTGCCCGGCTGGCGCCACGCAGGAAGATGAACAGCGCACCGCCGACATGGCGGTCATAATCGTAGTCGGGCATGCGCGCGCGCAACTGGCGGTGCAGCGCGAGCAGATAGAGCACGTACTGCAGGTCGTAGCGGTGATCGAGAATCGCCTGTTCCATGGCCAGCGCGTTGTAGCTGTGCAGGTCCGGGCCGAGCCAGTTGGATTTGTAGTCGGTCACGTAATAACGGCCGTCCAGCTCGAAGGCCAGGTCGATAAAACCTTTGAACATGCCGTTGAGCTGGCTCGGCTCGGCGGCGGCACGCGCGGCGCCGCCGTGGGTATGCCGGGTCACCAAATGATCAAGCTCGATGACATCGACCTTGTGACTGGCAAACCAGAATTCCATCTCGATCTGATACTGCTGCAGGTGCGCCAAGGTCAATTGGCGATCCTCGCCATGTAACGGCAGCGGCTCGACCAGCAGATGCTGCAGCCACTCGGTGAGGCCCGGGATCCAGCCTTTCCAGTCCCGTCGGTTGCAGCGCTGGCCGACCGTATGTTCGATGAGCTGAGGCTGCTGGCTGACTTCGGCGAAGCCCTCACGCCCGGCCCACTCGAGCAGACCGTGCAGGAAGGTGCCGGGGTTGGGCCCGCGTGGGAAGCGATGAATGTCGCCGCTCTGAGCCGGGATATCACGCAACTGCTGGGCGTCGATGCGCTCGTCATCGGTCAGCTGCTGGGCCAGCGAGCTGTCACCGGCAAGGCCCTGGTCGCCCACGCGCAGGGCGCTGTAGGAGGCGATCCACCAGTTCTCTGCCGCAGACCGGCGTGGCTTGCACGCGGCAATCAGCTCGTGACCATCTTGTGGGGGCAGATAGCGCTGTTGGTCTGCGCCGGGCAGCTCTTCACAGACGATATCCGCGCAGCTCGCTTGCAGGCTTTGCAGCCACTCGGCCAGCTGTGCCGACGAGGCCAGCGGCAGGCCGCCGCCGAGCAGATAGCCCAGGGCCGAGCGATGCAGCAGCGAGTGTTTCTGGTTACCGCGTTTGAGGTCGGCGACACCGAGCCAGCAGGCGTGCTGGGCGCGGGTCAAGGCGACGTAGAGCAAGCGTAGATCTTCGGCCAGGCGCTCGTCATCGGCGCGCTCGATCTGCTCTTGGTCGGGTGTCAGGGTCAGGTGCGCGTGGCCGTCGCTGTCGTGCCAGATCAGCGGCAGGCGCTGGCCATCGACCGGCTTGCTGGTGCAGATGAACGGCAGATACACCAACGGATACTCAAGGCCCTTGGACTTGTGAATGGTCACGACCTTGACCAGTTGCTCGTCGCTTTCCAGGCGCAGGATCTGCTCTTCGCCCGCCTGCCCGGAGCCGGCCAGGTTCTCGCCCAGATGGCGGATCAAGGCTTGCTCGCCATCCAGTTCGCCAGCGGCCTGCTGCAGCAGTTCGGCCAGGTGCAGCAAATTGGTCAGCACCCGCTCGCCGTCGCTACGGGCGATCAGCCGGCGCGGCAGTTCGAAGTCATGCAGCAGGCGCCGCAGCATCGGCAATACGCCCTGACGCTGCCAGGTTTCGCGGTACTGGCGGAAGCGCATGACCCAGTCTTCCCAGACCCGCTCGTCCTGATTCAGCCGCTCGAGTTCAAGCAGTGACTGTTCAAGGGTCGGGCTGGCCAAGGCGGTCTTGAGCAGGCGCTCGGAGTCGGGTTCGGCGCAGGCCTTGAGCCAGGCTAGCAGGTCGTGCGCCTCCTGGGCGGCAAACACCGAGTCTTTGTCCGACAGGTACACACTGCGCACATCGCGCGCTGCCAGCTCAGCGCGGACCAGCTGCGCTTCGCGGCCATCGCGTACCAGAATGGCGATATCTGACGGCAGACAGGCTGTTAATTTTCCATCGGGCTTTTGGAAACCACTGACGCCCTGTTGACCGCCATTGAGCAGGCCGACGATATGGCTGGCGCAGCTGGCGGCCAGTTGCTGACGATAGAGGGTGCTGGACACCGGTTCATCACTGTCCAGCCGCCAGCAATGCAGCGCGGCGGATGGCTGGCCGTTGATCAGCAGTTGCTCGCTGCGGCCTTTGGCGTGAACCTGGATAAACGGCAAGGGATTGTCTTGCCCCTCACGGAACAGAAATGCGCCGCGGCCGCTGCTACGCCCTTCTGCGGCGAGGAACAGGCGGTTTACCGCACTGACCATGGCTTTGCTGGAACGGTAGTTGGTGTCCAGGCTGTGCAGGCGCCCGGCAGTGGCGCGGCGGGCCGCCAGGTAGGTAAAGATGTCGGCACCGCGGAAAGCGTAGATCGCCTGCTTCGGGTCGCCGATCATGAACAGGCCGGTTTCGGCGTGGTTCTGGCTGATCTGGTAGATGCGCTCGAAGATGCCGTACTGGACCGGGTCGGTGTCCTGGAACTCGTCGATCAGGGCGACCGGGAACTGCTCGCGGATGAGCGCGGCCAAGCGTTCGCCGGACTCCTGATTAAGCGCGTGCTGCAGACGCAGGAGCATGTCGTCGAAGCCCATTTCGGCACGGCGGCGTTTTTCCTGCTCGAAGCGTGCTGACACCCAACTGGCGGCATGCTCGAGCAAAGGCACTTCGGGGCTGGCCAGGCCTTGTAGCTGCTGGCGCAGGTTTTCCATGGCGCGCAGGGCCGGGTGATCGGGTGGGTCACCGTGCTTCCAGGCTTCGGCCATGCCGGCTGGAGTCAGGCGGGTGAAGCCGGTGCCCAGATCCAGTTCGAGGACCTGATCGTCACCGGCCCAGGCGCGCAGTTTTTCGAACCACGGCTCGAAGTAACGCGCCTGCAACTTGCGCCCATCAGCGTGCTTGGCCGCAACCGCCGCGTGGCAGATCTGCTGCAACTCGTCAGCCCAGACGCCCCAAGGCGCCTTGAGCTGGCACAGCTGCTGCGCGCGTTGCTCCAGAGTGGTCTCGATCAGTGCCTGCGGCTCGATATCATCGGCGCTGCTGGCGACACGGCCAAACAGCGGACGCAGGCGCGGCAACAAGGCATCGGGGCTGACCCAGTTGCCGCGTACCCAGTTCAGGGATTCGCCGCGCATGCCATAGCAGAAACGCCGCCAGTAGTCGCGCATGACCTGGCCGAGCAGTTCGCTGTGATCGGTCTCAAGACTTTGAGTAAACAGGCTGCCGCTGTCGAAGGCGTGTTCGCGCAGCATCCGTTGGCACCATCCGTGAATGGTCGATACGGCGGCTTCGTCCATCCACTGTACGGCCACCTCCAGGCGGCTGGCGCAACGTGGCCAGAGCTCTGCCGGGTAGTCGGCACGGAGCATCTGCAGCAGCGGGTCGGCGTCGGCCAGCTCGTCACGGAAGAACCGTGCGGCTTCGGCCAGTCGCGTACGAATGCGCTCACGCAGCTCTTTGGTGGCCGCATCGGTAAAGGTCACCACGAGGATCTGCGGCGGCAACAGCTCGCGGCCAAAGCCGTGCGCATCGCCATGGCCAAGGATCAGCCGCAGGTACAGCGCCGAGATGGTGAAGGTCTTGCCGGTACCGGCGCTGGCTTCGATCAGCTGGCTGCCATGCAGCGGGAAGCTCAAGGCCAAGGGGCGGGCCTGGGTCATGCGGCACTCTCCGGATTGCCCTGGGTTTGCCAGGGCGCGGCGAACAGGGGGCGGTACAGGGCTTCACACCAGCCTTCGAAGGTTTCATCGGCGCTCAGTGCGGCGAAGTCGCGGAACTGGCGCGCCAGGGCGAGGCTTTCGCTGCGTTCGCCAAAGCTGTTCTGGCCGTCGCCTTCGTAGGCGCGGGCGGCAGCGGCCAAGGCCTTGTCCGGGTCGTCCTGGCCGAGCCAGGCGAAGGCGGTCTTGGCCGCCACCGGCAGCGGCGCGTTCATGCCGGCCTGACGTGCGACCAGCAGATCAGCAAGCCGCTCACTGGCCTCAGCCTGTGGCAAAGGTTCCAGCAGCAGGGTCAGGTCGCTGGCCACCAGTGCACTGTGCAGCGGGTAGCCGGCAGCGCAGGCAGCCAGGTGCATGACCCAGGTCGGAATCAGCCGATGGCGCTTGAGGTTGTTACGCCCGGCACTGATGGTGTTGGGGATGGTCGTGATGCTCAGCAGGCTTTGGTCGGCCGCCTGATACACCCGTCCAAGCCAGCCTTGCAGGCGCTCGCGGCCATGCTCAAAGTGAATCGGCAGCGCGCCTTCGACCAGGCTCGGCCAGCGTTGCAGCAGGTGTCGATGACGTTGCAGTAGATTGGGCAGGGGCTCGATCAGCTCGGCCTGGAGGATCTCGCCAAAACCGGCCAACGGCAGCAGGCCATGGCCTTGCAGGCGGCGCGCCTGGGCGTACAGGGCCGATTCGGCGTTGCCTGGGTCAGCCAGGGCGGCATCCAGCAGGCTTTCGCTGAGGCCGTAGCGCTGCAGTGCGTCGAGCACGAACGGTTCTTCGTCCGGGGTCGGTGCCTCGAGTGACTCGAAGAACACCTTCAAGCGCTGGCGGAAGAAATGCCGCACCGGGTGGCGCAGAAAGTCCTGCAGTTGGGTCAGGCTCAGCGGCTCGTCATTGACGTAGGGCGCTAGCGTGTCGTCTGCGAGGGGTGTGGCAGCCTCGGCCTGATGCAACAGTTGCCACTCATGGGCGTAACTGAACAGCGGGCTACCTTTCTGGAAGTAGCGCTGGCTGAACGGCTGCAGCGGGTGCTCCTGAGTCAGGCCGTGCAGCAGTTGCTGGCCGGCGTCTTCGCGCAGGCCTGGCTTGGCGTTGGCGACTTGCCAACCGGCGGCCAGGTGATCGCGCAACTGGCCGATCAGGACCGAGGCCGGCCGCTCGCTGTTGTCGCGGATGCTGCGCCCTACCCAGCTGACATACAGCTGGTCGCGGGCAGACAGCAGGGCTTCGAGCAGCAGGTAGCGGTCATCCTCACGGCGCGAGCGGTCGCCTGGGCGGTAGTCACTGGCCATCAGGTCGAAATCCAGCGGCTGCTGGGCTCGTGGGTAATCGCCGTCGTTCATGCCCAGCAGGCAGACCACCCGGAAGGGGATCGCTCGCATCGGCATCAGCGTGCAGAAGTTTACTGAGCCGGCGAGAAAGCGTTGCGAAAGTTTGCCTTGATCGAGACCTGACAGCCATGCCTCGCGCACTACTGTCAGTGGTAGTGGGTCGTGAAGGGCGACCGTATCGCAGGTTTGCAGCCAGGTGTCGCGCAGGTCCTGAAGCTGTACTAGAAGAAACTCGTCATGCTCGTTTTCGGCCAGGAAAAACACCTGCAGCAGTGCATTCAGGCGCTCGCCCCACTCAACGGCTGTTGCCGCTTGAGCGAGCTCGACACAGGCCACATCAAGCGCATCGAGCAACGCCACTAGCGGCCCGATCAAGGCGGCATCGAGGCCGCCGATCTCGTCGTACGGCTCGATGCCATCGCAGCCCTCGCCTACGCCCACTGCGTAACCGAGCAGCATCCGGCGCAAGCCAAACCGCCAGCTGTTCTGCTCCAGCCCTTCGGGCAGGCCGAGGCTGGCGCGCTGGGCGGCACTCAGTCCCCAACGGATGCCAGCGCCTTCGATCCAGCGATGCAGAGTCGGCAGGTCGCTTTCCTGAATGGCGAAGCGCGCGCGCAGTGCGGGCACGTCGAGAAGATCGAGCACCTCACTAACGGCAAAGCGGCTGTCGGGCAGCTTGAGCAGATGCTCAAGAGCGATAAGTAAAGGGTCGCGGCCACGCTGGCCCTGATCGGTCAGGGTGAACGGGATATAGCGCGGGTCGTGGCGATCGAGCTGGCCGAACACCGCGCGGATATGCGGGGCGTAGTCATCGATGGCTGGCAGCATGACGATGATATCGCGCGGGCGCAGGGTAGGATCGGCGCTGAAGCGGGCCAGCAACTGATCGTGGAGGATCTCGACTTCACGCTGGGCGCTGTGGGCGATGTGAAACCTGACCGAGCGGTCCTTGGTCGGGTCCACTGCGGGCCAGACTTCGCGGGTTTCGGCCAATGGCCGCAACTCGAGAATGTCATCCTGCAACTGGTTGAGCAGATTGCCTGGCTGGGCCTCGCTGAACAGGTCGATGCGGCCTTCGTTGAACACGCCAAGGTAACTAGCAGGGTCATCGTAGCTGTCGAGCAGGTTGATGTAGTCGCGACCCTGTTTGCCCCAGGCAGCGAGCAGCGGGTGGGCATGCTGGTGCAAGCTCTCGTCGTCCAGTTGCAGGGGCATGCCTTGCTTGCGCTGTTGGCGCTTGTACTGGTGGCGGAGCAGGTCTTTGTCGGCAACGATATCGCCCCAGTGGTGCCGACACGGGTTGTGCACGCAAAGCAGCACCTGGCTGAAACGGGCCAACGACGCCAGAGCTTCGAGTGCCTGCGCCGGCAGGGACGAAATACCAAAGACGATGACTCGCGCTGGCAGGCCCTTGGGCGGCTGCTCGAGGCTGTTCATACTCTCGATAAAGCGCTGGTGCACGCCGGCACGGCTCTGCTCCATACCGGCCTGGCCTACATCTTCGAGCAACGCCCGCCACAGTTCGGCCTGCCAGCAGTTGCCGGCAGCCAGTGGCTTGCGCTGGGCGCGGGCGGTGTTGAGAACATGCTTACCGGCTGCCCAATCCTGCAGCCAGTCGGCGCGGTAGACCTGATATTGGTCGAACAGGTCAGCCAGGCGCTCGGCCAGCTGGTAGCGCTTGCGCAGGTCGCTGTCGTCAGTCAGAAAGCGCCGTAGCGGCTCGAAGTGCGGGCGCTCGATCAGCGCCGGCAGCAAGCGCATCAGGCGCCAGGTAAGTGGGGCCTTGTCGAGCAGGGATACTTCGGGGATTTCGTCGCGGCCGAGCACCTTACGGTACAGCTGCCACATGAAGGTACCGGGCAATTGCACATCGATGGCGGCAGCGATGCCACAACCGCCGCTGTCATCGTCTTGTGGGTCTTCGGCCAGGGCGAGTTTCAGCCATTGGGCGATGCCATTGCTTTGCACCAGGGCGACTTCGTTTTCCAACGGGGCCAGAGGGAAGCGGCGCATCATACTCACCACCAAGCTGCGCAGGTCGTCCAGGCGGTTGCCGTGAACAATCATGAAGCCGGGGTGCAAGCGGGTATCTGCCATTGCGCTCTCTCTGAAAGGCGTTCGTCCTGGTGGGGAACCATATCATGGGCGGGGGTGGTGCGATGGGGGACGCTATGTAGCCCCAGATTTCCGGATCCCGAA